>CALACD010000568.1 GCA_937890445.1 uncultured Acidimicrobiia bacterium
GGCACTGCGGTCATCGGCACTGCGGTCATCGGCACTGCGGTCATCGGCACTGCGGGAGGTGTTCGCTTCGCTCACTAGGCTCGATGGTATGTCGTGGCTGGTGAGAGTCCGCGTTCCTCTTGCAGAGATCGACATCGTGTCGGCCGACCTGTGGGCCCGAGGCACCGACGGAATCGCCGAGATGACCGACGCCGCCGGCGGGATCGAGCTCGTCGCCGGGTTCACGACCGAGGCCATGGCACGGTCGGTTGCCGCGGCACTCCTCGACCAAGGTCGATTCGATGCCCACGTCGAGGCCGTCGAGCCGTGGCCGACACCGCCACCCACCCAGATCGATCATGACGGCGTGCAACTGCGGATCGACGCCGGACCTGCGTTCGGTCATGGAGCCCATCCAACCACGTCGATGGCCCTCGAGTTGGTGGTGAGGGCGGCCCACGGGCATACGGTTCTCGACGTCGGCTGCGGCACCGGAATCCTCGCCATTGCGGCAGCCAAGGCGGGAGCAGCGTCGGTCCTGGCCATCGACCACGACCCCGACGCGCTCGTCTCCGCCCGACGAAATGCCGACGACAACGGCGTCGAGATCGAGATCAGCGGCACGGCGGTGGCGACGTTGGACCAACAGTTCTCCCTGATCGTCGCCAACCTCCTCGCTGCCGACCTCCGACCCGTCGCGTCGGCGGTGCGGGCCGCCCTGACCGATGACGCAACGCTGATCCTGACCGGTTTCCTGATCGAGCAGTCCGACGAGGTTCGGTCCTGGTTCGACGACCTGGACCTCGTCGACCGTCTCCGACGCGACGGTTGGGATGCCCTGGTGTTGGGCACACCAGCCCGATCGTCGGCGCCCAGGCACCCATGACACACCTGTGGTACGCCTCCTACGGCTCCAACCTGCTGGCTGCTCGGTTCCTGACCTATCTGACCGGCGGACCGATCCCGGGTTCGAGCAACGGCCGTGTGCAGGATGGCGCACGCGACCCCACCCCGCCGAGCGATGATCGTCGTGTCGAGATCGACCGCACGCTGCTCTTCGCTCGCTCCTCACCACAGTGGGGCGGCGGCGGCGTCGCATTTCTCGACCCAGACCAGCGACCGGCGACGGCCACAAGGGGGCGGGCGTGGCGCATCACACTGCCGCAACTGGCCGACGTCTATCGGCAGGAGAACGGCATCACCGAGGTGGTGGACATCGACCTGGATCGGCTGTTGGAGATCGGTCATCTCGATCTTGTCGAGCGCTGGTACGGACGCCTGATCCACCTCGGCCACCTCGACGGCGAATCGCTGGTCACCTTCACCGCTGCGGTCCGCCCCGACGACACGAATCGTCCCCACCCCCGGTATCTCGAAGTGATGGCATCAGGATTGGCGGAGAGCTGGGACATGGACCGTCGGGCTGCGGACACGTACCTCGCCTCGGTTCCGCAGGCTCCTCGTTTCGGCCAATGACCCCCGCCCTCACACCGCGGATTCCGCCGAGTCGGCCTCGACCGGAGCGGCATGGAATCCGCCCCTGCCCGGAGCGATAGGGTCCACGGGTGCATCGAGTCGATTCGGCCCGTTGCCGACATCATCGACCTACGTGTCGAGGGTTTCGTCGTCTACCTCCGGAGACCTCATGATCGATCCCATCGTTACCGTCGACTGGCTGACCGACCACCGCGACGACGTCACGGTGTGCGACGTTCGCTACTACCTCGATGGCCGGAGCGGACCTGCTGCCTTCGAGGCCGGTCATCTGCCGGGCGCCGTCTACATCGACATGGACACGGTCCTGGCTTCGCCAGCCGGGCCCATCGTCGGCCGCCACCCCATGCCCACGCCCGAGGTGTTCGCCTCGGGCCTCGGCCGAGCCGGCGTGGCCGACCATGCCACCGTCGTGGTCTATGACGATCTCGGTGGCATGGTGGCCGGCCGACTGGTGTGGATGCTGCGCATCATCGGACAGCCCGCAGCTCTGCTCGATGGCGGGTTCACCAGCTGGACGGGAGACATCGAAACCGGACGAGGGGCTCGACCGATTCCGGTGTCGCGTTCGGTCGTCGAGTGGCCGACCGATGCGATGGCTTCCGCCGACGAGGTGGCCGCTGCCATCGAAGCCGGCGTGGTGGTCGCCGACAGTCGGGCCGGCGATCGCTACCGCGGCGAGATCGAACCCATCGATGCCAAGGCCGGCCACGTGCCGGGCGCCATCAGTCTGCCGTTCTCCGTCAACCTCGACCAGGGCCGATTCCGACCGGTCGACGAGCTTCGTCGACGCTTCGACGAAGCCGGCATCGATGGCGACGGCATCGTCTACTGCGGGAGCGGGGTGAGCGCCTGCAACAATCTGCTGGCCATCGAGGCTGCAGGGTTGGGGCGGCCACGCCTGTACGTCGGTTCGTGGTCGGGTTGGTCCTCGGACCCGGACCGACCGGTGGCGACGACCGAACAGTGACGTCGACCGGAAGCACCGACGCCATGCCCAGCGGCCGTCGTTCAGGCTGACCTTCCCGTGGCCCTGGACCGACGGCGACGACGCGGACTCGTTCGACGCTGCCTCGTCGGAGTTGCGCTCCTGGCGAGCCCGGCCTGTTCGGGCCTCGACTCAGCGACCATCCCCATCCGCGACACCCCGATGGTCTCCACAACACCCGCGCCCGGGGCCACGAGCCCCCATCGCACGACCAGTACACCCCCGAGCACGACACTCACGACCGGCCAGGGGACCGCGACCACGGCGTCAGTTCCGGCAACCGTCGTCGATCGGGCCCCGCTGCCGACCTCGGCCGCCACGCTGGGAAGCGACCTGGATCGAGCGGAACGGGCCATACGGGATCCGGCCATCTCCGACACCGATGCTGCTCCGTGGGGCCGGCGACTCCAACGTCTGTACCGCCTCCTGTCGGCCAATCCCGACTGGGCCGCCGACGCCATGGCCGCGGTCAGCGAGGAGATACGGCCCGATGTCGAGCTGAACTGGGCGGCCCGGCAGGATCTCGACGGCCTGGTGGGCAGCGGGCCACCCAGTTCGACACTCCCGGCATGGGAGATCCGCGATCCGCTGCCGGTCGACGAGCTGCTCGGCTACTACCACGAAGCCGAGAACCAGACCGGTGTGCCGTGGTCGATCCTGGCCGCCATCAACCTGATCGAGACTCGCATGGGTCGCATCGTCGGCCTGTCGACGGCCGGTGCCATCGGACCCATGCAGTTCCTCCCCACGACGTGGGCCGAGTGTTGTGTGGGCGACCCCGCCGTCGATCGCGACGCCATCCTGGGCGCTGCCGCCTACCTCGTCCAGCGCGGCGCCATCGACGATCTCGATCGAGCGATCTTCGGGTACAACAACTCGGACCGCTACGTACGTGCAGTCCGGGCCTACGCCTCGGTCATGGATCGCGATGATCGTGCCTACCGGGGGTATCACGCCTTCGAGGTCTACTTCTCGTCGTCAGCAGGGCTGATCGTGCTCCCGCCGGACTATCTCGAACGACAACCGGTCGACGTCGAGACCTGGCTGACCGAACATCCCGAAGCACTGGTCGAGAACTAGAACTCGCCGAAACCCGGGAATCGTCGGCGCGAGCTAAGCGGGCGACGTCCGTCCGCCGCTGGTCACGTCGACCCGGGACCACGTCACGAAGTCGCCGTCGCCGACCAACACAGACTGGGGCGTGACGCCGAACACGTGGACGAAGACGCCCGACGATTCGTTGATGGTTCCGGCAAAGGCGAGGGCCTCACCGCCCGGGGACCAACGCGTGTGGCTCTGGGCGTACTGGGCGAAGAACGGCAGATAGACGGTGCGGTCGACCTCGCTCGGAACGAACCCGGACGAGGCGGCAACGATCCCTCCCCCAAGCGGTCCGCCCTCGGCCCCGCGCTGCCAGACATACCAACGCAGCCGCTCCTGACCGAAGGTCGAGGGAGCGAGAATGGCCAGACGACTGCCGTCGGGACTCCACTCCCAGGCCAGCGGTGTCGCCAGATCGACGACCACGTCGGCCCCGGACTCGAGATCCAGGATGCGCAGAGCCTGCTGGCCCGGAACGATCTGGCGTGCCCCGAATCCATCGTTGATCTCGGTCGGGACGGCGTCGGTGGGGACGGCGTAGGAACGGCCAATCGAGCGGATGTCGCTGTCGGGAACGACATAGGCCACCAATCGTCGCGTCGGATCGAGGACGAACTCGGTGCCCGATGCGAGGTCGGCCAGTTCGGTCGTACGCCCCGTGTCCACATCGATCCGGACCAGGGATCCAGGTCGGGCCGCCAAGACCGAGGAGTCGTCGATCCAGGCCGGCGCGGTGAAGGCCAGTTCCGGTTCGAACAACGGTGACGGGCCCTGAACCGGGGTGACGTCGATGATGTCGACACCGTCGGCGAACACATGGGTCACCAGCGCCGCAGTCTCCGGGTGCCACGAGAAGTACAGGGGAGCCCCGCGACTCACCACCACCGCTCGGCCACCCTCTTCCACCGTCCGCAGGGTCAAACCCCCATTGGCGACGTCGTTCTGGAGGAAGCCCAGCCGAGTCGAATCGTCATGCCACTGCAGATAGATGGGGGGCGATGGGCCGGTGGGTACCTGGACGCGCTCACCGGTCTCGATGGTCAATCGTTCGATCTCCGGCCGAGCCGGATCGGTGAGAGCCCAGGCCAGAAAGGTCCCATCGAGTGACCAGGTCGGCTGGGTCGCTGCGCCGACCTCGGGGTCGGACACGACCTCACGCTCGGATCCACTCGGATTCATCACCGCCAGCTGATCGCCTGTGGTAACGGCCAATCGACCTTCCAGCTCCAGGAGCGCCTCGGCTCCGACCGGACCGCCGGGAAGCGACCCCTCGTCCCCACCCGGAACCTCCTCCTCGGGAGGCGACGTCTGGGGAGGGCTGGACTCGGGAGGCTCTGCCCCTGGTTCCGAGGCCGAGCCCTGATCGGTTCCCGTGGTGCAGGCAGCCGCCATCACGAGGAGTCCGAGAGCCCAAACCATCCAGATCTTGCGACGCACCAACCAAGCCTAGGTGGCGGCACTGCGCCCGGCGGTTCGCCCCCTGCGCCGTCGCCGCCTAGCTTTCACGCCGTGACAGACGTACTTGGTATCGATCAGCCCAACGTCAGCGCTTGGCTCGACGAGAACATCGACGGGGCTCAGGGACCGTTCCGCTTCGAGTTCATCACCGGCGGACATTCGAACCTGACCTACAAGGTCACCGGTGCCGACGGAACAGCCTTCGTGCTTCGTCGCCCACCGATGGGGGCCATCATCGCTTCGGCTCACGACATGGCACGCGAGCACCGGATCATCTCCGCTGTCGGCAAGACATCGGTGCCGGTGCCACGAGCCCTGGGACTGTGCCAGGACGAGGCCGTGAACGGCGCCCCATTCTACGTCATGAATTTCGTCGTCGGGGTCGTGGTCGACAACGACGAGGTCGCGGCCACGGCTCTTCCCGATCCGGCGACGAGAGGCATCCTGAGCGAGTCCGTCATCGACGTACTGGCCGATCTTCACCTGGTCGACCCGGACCAGATCGGGCTCGGGGAGCTGGGCCGCAAGGACTCGTATCTCGATCGGCAGCTCAAGCGTTGGGCTGGCCAGTGGGAGAAGACCAAGACCCGTGAACTCCCCGAGATGGACGAGGCCCACCGCCTGCTTCTCGATCGGAAGCCACCGCAGCGATACACCGGCATCGTCCACGGCGACTACCGGCTGGGCAACCTGCTCAGCAGCCCGGAGAGCGGCACGGTCCAAGGCGTGCTCGACTGGGAACTGTGCACGCTGGGCGATGTGCTGGCCGATGTCGGGTACATCCTGAACAACTGGGTACAACCGGGTGAGGACGTCATCGAGGGCGCGACTGCGGCCCCGACCATCGTTGGTGGATTCGCCACCCGTGAAGCAATGGTCGAGCGCTATTCTCAGCGGACCGGGTTCGAGGTCGGGGACATCAGCTACTACCGAGCCTTCCAGGCTTGGCGGTTGGCCGCCATCGTGGAAGGCGTCCTCAACCGGTATCTGCAAGGCGTCATGGGGGACGACTCGGTCGACACCGATCAGTACAAGCTGCAGGTCGAGGGTCTGGTCGGCAATGCCCTCGAGCTCCTGAACGGATCGTCGTCGTGACCATCGCCCTGTATCTCGACGATCAGGAACTCCGGACCTTCGACGCCGTCGTGGAGGCAATCGACGGAGACGCCGTGCGTCTGGATCGGACGGCGTTCTACGCAACCGGCGGTGGGCAACCCCACGACATCGGTCAGTTGACCTGGGAGGGTGGACAGGCCGTCGTGACCAACGTCGGCAAGGCAGGCGCCGAGATCTGGCACACACTCGATGGCCCGCTCCCCCCGATCGGGGCAGCGGTGACCGGGGTGGTGGACTGGGACCGACGTCACCAGTTGATGCGGACCCACACGGCGATGCACATCCTGTGCGGCGTGATCTGGAACGAATACCAGGTTCCGGTGACGGGTGGGAACATGGAGCCGCTCAAGGCTCGGATGGACTTCGAGTTCGATCCGTTGCCCGACGGTTTCGCCCGACGAGTGGAAGCGCTCATCAACGCCGAGATCGACGCCGACCGTCCCATCAGGGTCTCCGCCGTTCCCCGCGACACCGCAGTCGAGGACGCCGATCTGATTCGCACCAAGGTCAATCTCATCCCGGCGTCGGTTCGCGAGATTCGAGTCGTCGACATCGTTGGTCTCGACAAGCAGGCCGATGGGGGCACCCACGTTGCCTCCACCGGCGAGGTCGGTCGTGTCCGCATCACCAAGACCGAGTCCAAGGGCAAGGGCAACAAGCGCATTCGCCTCGAGATCGACTGACACCCGGGCCCACAGGGCTAGGTTCGAGCCATGCGAATCCTGGTCACCAACGACGACGGCATCGACTCGATAGGCCTCCACATCCTGGCCCGTTCCATGCGTCGATTCGGCGAGGTGACGGTCGTGGCCCCCGATCAGGAGTACTCGGGTGCCGGGGCGGCCATCGGCGCCATCTGGATGATGCAACCAGAGGTCCACGTGGCCAGTGTGGACGGCATCGACACCGCCTGGTCGGTCTCGGGTCCACCGGCGCTCTGCGTCTTCTTCGCTCGCCTCGAAGCGTTCGGTCCGGCCCCCGACCTCATCGTGTCGGGCATCAACCCAGGGGCAAATGTCGGTCGGTCGGTCTACCACTCCGGCACCATCGGAGCCGCCGTCACCGGTCGAAACGGTGGCATCCCCGGCATCGCTATCAGCCAATCGGTGTCCGACTTCGGCGTCGAGGGGCAGGGCTGGGAGGAGGCGCTTGTCAACCAGAAGTGGGATGTTGCGGCCGCTGTTGCCGAAGCAGCTGTCGAAGGCATACTGGCCAGCCCCACCCCCGAGGCTGGCGTGTTGAACGTGAACGTTCCGAATCTGGACCTGGCCGAGATCAAGGGTTGGCGCTGGACCGAGGTCGGATTCGGACCTCCCCGAGCCATGTCGAGTGCGATCCTCGAGCCCAAGGTCGGTCACGAGGGCACGTTCCGCGTCTCGATGGACTGGGGCACCGCCGTCGATCCCCCCGCCGACTCCGATACCGCTGCCATCATGGCCGACGAGATCTCCCTCACGTGGCTCAGTCGTGTCACGGCACTTCATCAACCATCACCCGCGATCGATGCGGCGATGACCAACCTCCGGTAACCTCCCAGCACGGTCTTACAGCCAGACGGGAGAGCGGTCAGGAGACTGGCCCGCCGAAGGAGCAACCGCCCCGGAAACTCTCAGGTACCGGTACCGCCGGGCTTTGGCCGCTCTGGAGAGCGTTTTCGGTCTGCGAACCGAAGGCCACCGAAGGGGTAAGTGGATTGCAGACCGCGGTCCACGAGACTCTCAGGTCCAAGTGACAGAGGGGGCACAGCAACCGAAAACGGAGATGCCTGTGCCTGACCTTTCCACGACCCCATTGATTGGACTCCACCGAGAACTCGGAGGACGCCTGGTCGACTTCGCCGGATGGGAACTGCCCATTCAGTTCGAGGGGGTGCTTGCCGAACACCGTCAATGCCGTACCGAAGCCGGTCTGTTCGACGTGTCCCACATGGGGGTGGTCGAGCTTCGATCGGCTGGAGGGGTCGCCGACACCGCCCGGTTCCTCGAGCGGGTGACGCCGGCCGGCATCACCACGCTGGCCCCCGGCCACCAGCGCTACGGCGTTCTGACCAATCAAGCAGGCGGCATCATCGACGATCTCATCGTCACCCATCGTGGCGACCACCTGATGTTGGTCGTCAATGCATCGCGGCGCCACGTGGACCTGGGGCATCTCCGACAGGAACTGCCCGAGATCGACTTCACCGAGCGAACCGATGTCGCCCTGCTCGCCTTGCAGGGCCCCAAGGCGGTCGATGCCCTGACCCGCCTGATCCCGTCGGTCGCGCAACTCTTCTTCCTGGACGCCGATGACTTCGAGATCGATGACGTGCCCCTCGTCATCTCCCGGTCGGGGTACACGGGTGAGGACGGATTCGAACTGGTCGTCCCGGCCGCCGATGCCGAACGGATCGCCCGCCAACTGCTCGAGCAGCCCGAGGTTGCCCCCTGTGGCCTCGGGGCCCGGGACACGCTCCGGCTCGAGGCCGGCCTCTCGTTGTACGGCAACGACCTCGACGAGACCATCAGCCCCATCGAAGCGGGACTGGGTTGGACCATTCCGAAACGACGACGCGACGCCGGGGACTTCCCCGGCGCGGCACGCATCGTCCGTGAGTACGACCAGGGCAGCAATCGCGTCCGCGTCGGACTGGCTGCCGAAGGCCGACGTCCTGTGCGCGACCATACCGAGCTGCGGACCATCGACGGTCGACCGGCCGGGGTCGTGACCTCCGGTGGGTACGGGCCCACGATCGAACGACCCGTCGCCATGGGTCTGGTGCCGGCCCAGTCCGCACCGTTGGGTCAGGTCCTGATTGCCGATGTGCGGGGCACCGACGTGCCGATCACGGTGGTCGACCTGCCCTTCACTCCCCACCGCTATCACCGTCAACCGACTCCTGGAGCCCGATCATGACCACCGTTCCGATCCCATCGCCCACGCCGTCGCACACTCCGCCCTCGGCCAAGGTGTTCGCCGATCGACACGTCTCGCTCTCGATCGACGAGCAGGCCAAGATGCTGGCTGATCTCGGCTACGACTCTGCGTCGGCCCTCCTGGAAGCGGCCGTCCCACCATCGATCCAGATCACGGGACCGTTGGCGGTGCCCGAAGCCATCAGTGAGACGGACGCGCTGGCCAAATTGCGCTCGTTGGCGGAGAAGAACGACGTGTACACGTCGCTGCTCGGTATGGGCTGGAACGACTGCATCACACCACCCGTCCTGCGACGCAACATGGTCGAGAACCCGGCTTGGTACACGGCCTACACCCCGTACCAACCCGAGATCAGCCAAGGCCGACTCGAGATGCTGCTGACGTTCCAGACCATGGTTGCCGATCTGACCGGATGCGAGCTGGCCAATGCCTCCATGCTCGATGAGGCCACGGCGGCGGCCGAAGCCATGACCATGCTGCGACGTAACGACAAGACCGGTCGGGCCGGCTTCTTCGTGGACGCCGAATGCCATCCTCAGACCATTGCCGTGGTGGCCACCCGAGCCGAACCGCTCGGCATCGAGATCACCATCGGGGACCCTGCGACCGACCTCGTTGCCGACGCCGTGTACGGCGCCCTCCTGGCCCATCCCGGCACCACGGGCCGGCTGCTCGACCTCGAACCCCTCATTTCCGCGTGTCACGACGCCAATGCCGGGGTCGCCGTCACCACCGATCTGTTGGCCTGTACCTTGCTCACACCCCCGGGTGAGCTCGGGGCCGACGTCGTCGTGGGATCGGCTCAACGGTTCGGCGTACCACTGGGTTTCGGCGGGCCTCATGCCGGTTTCATGGCCACGCGGGAATCGTTCGCCCGATCGCTGCCGGGCCGCCTCGTCGGCGTCTCCGTCGACAGCAACGGCAAGCAGGCGTACCGCCTGGCGCTCCAGACCCGCGAGCAGCACATTCGCCGAGAGAAGGCCACGTCGAACATCTGCACCGCTCAAGCGCTGCTGGCGAATGTCGCTGCCGCCTACGCCTGCTGGCACGGCCCCGACGGCCTGCGCGCCATCGCCGAGACCGTGCATCGACATGCCGGATCCCTGGCCACTGCTCTCGGCCGGCTCGATGGCTACTCGATCACCACCACCTTCTTCGACACGATCACGGTGTCGACAGCGGGACGAGCCGATGCCATCGTTGCTGCCGCTGCGGCCGAGGGCATCAACCTGCGGCGGCTCGACGCCGATCGGGTCGGAATCAGTTTCGACGAGACCACGACCGACGCGGTGGTCACCGCAGTCGCCAGTGCCTTTGGTCTGGGGCCCGATGGGCTCGAGACCTCCGGCCAGGGCATTCCGGCCTCGATGCGTCGCACCTCGACCTACCTGACCGACGAACGATTCCACCGTTTCCAGACCGAACACGAGATGCTGCGCTGGCTCCGGCGCCTGGCCGACCGGGACCTCGCTCTCGATCGGACGATGATTCCCTTGGGCTCGTGCACCATGAAGCTGAATGCGGCGGCCGAGATGGAACCCATCAGCTGGCCCGAGTTCGCCGCCATCCACCCCTTTGCCCCCGCCGCGCAACGATCCGGCTACCGCCAGTTGATCGATGACTTGGAGGCCACGCTGGCCGAGATCACCGGTTACGACCGGATCTCGCTCCAGCCCAACGCCGGGAGTCAGGGCGAGTACGCCGGGCTGCTGGCCATTCGTGGATACCACGCCAGCCGGGGTGAACAACACCGAACGGTTTGCCTCATCCCATCGTCGGCCCACGGCACCAACGCCGCCTCGGCAGTGATGGCCGGCATGCAGGTCATCGTCGTTGCCTGCAACGAACGAGGCGACGTCGATCTCGATGACCTGCAGGCCAAGATCGATCAACACCGCGACACCTTGGCCGCACTGATGATCACCTATCCCTCGACCCATGGGGTCTATGAGCAAACCGTCGTCGACATCTGCGATCGGGTCCACGCCGCCGGGGGCCAGGTCTACACCGACGGCGCCAACCTCAACGCCCTGGTGGGCATCGCCAAACCCGGAAGCTTCGGCTCGGACGTGAGCCACCTGAACCTCCACAAGACGTTCTGCATCCCACACGGCGGGGGCGGCCCCGGTGTGGGACCCATCGGCGTGGGAGCTCATCTCGCTCCGTTCCTTCCCGGCCACCCCGTCGTCGACGACGCCGGCCCCGCTGGTGTCGGGCCCGTCTCGGGTGCGCCCTGGGGTTCGGCCGGAATCCTGCCGATCTCGTGGATGTACATCCAGATGATGGGACCCGATGGTCTGCGTCGGGCAACCGAAGGAGCGGTGCTGGCGGCCAACTACGTCGCGGCTCGACTGCGCGAGCACTACCCGGTGCTCTACACCGGGCCGAACGGTCTGGTCGCCCATGAGTGCATCATCGACCTGCGCACGATCACCCACGACACCGGCGTGACCGCCGACGACGTGGCCAAGCGACTGGCCGATTGCGGATTCCACGCACCGACCATGTCGTTCCCGGTTGCCGGCACGCTCATGATCGAGCCAACCGAGTCCGAGAGTCTGGCCGAGCTCGACCGGTTCTGCGATGCCATGATCGTCATCAAGGCCGAGATCGACCAGGTTGCCGATGGCACCGTGGCAATCGCCGACAGCGTCCTGCGCCACGCGCCGCACACGGCCGACGTGCTCCTCGACGATTCCTGGGAACACGGGTACTCACGTCGACAGGCTGCCTTCCCCCTACCCGGCATGGAAGCCGACAAATACTTTCCGCCGGTGGGTCGAATCGACAACGTGTACGGCGACCGCAACCTGACCTGCTCGTGCCCGCCGCTCTCGGCCTACAGCTGACGGCATCGCGGGCAAACTGCGTCACGGGTAGAGACCTGACAGGGGCAGAGGGCCCGATCTCCTTGCTCAGGAGACGGAACGGAACGCTCGGGCCAGCAGCGGTGTCTCGGCGTTCAGTTCGGGCGCACGATGGCGATCGGGGTTGGCAGCTCGACCCCACTCGAAGTCCGACGGAACCACCGCGTGGGGGGCCACCGCGTCGGGAACCACCGCGTCGGGAACCACCGCGTCGGGAACCACCGCGTCGGGAACGGGAACCTCTGGTGCCGGATCGGTCGACGCGGGGTCGGCGGCTCGACGAAGCGGAGGACGCTCGGATGGTCCGAGCAGAGATGGGGGCGGCGCATCGGCCGACCACAGCTCGGACTGGGTCGGCGTGCGGTAGTCGATGATGACCCAACCGACCGGCGCCGTTCGGGTTCGAGCATGCTTGGCGCACAGCGGGATGCCAGCGGTGGCCTCGGCCAGGTTGATCAGATGCACTTCGGACGCCTCTGCCTTGAAGAGCAGACTGGCGGCTGCTTCGCGTTCACAGCCCAGACGTGCGCAACGAAGACTCATGGCCTGCGAAGCTAGCGCCTGAGCAGGGGCTTTGCGTGCATCTCGTCGACGATCACGAGCGCTCAGTTGATCCCCGACCGTGCCGACAATCTCTGGGTGGCGGCAGTTGCCGTTGCCCGACCCGACACACGACCTACCGTCAGTGACTTCTATGGTGACACCCGCATCTTCTTCCACCGAGTCTCCCTCGTTGACCATGACCCCCTACGGCTCTCTCTATGTGAAGCCCGAAGGGCTGGTCAACGTGCTGCAGGGACGGGCCCGGGACGCATTGCGGCACTCCGGAATGCTCACCTCCTCGTTGCGAATGGGCCCCGACTACCTGGTGATCGGTGCCAAGCGTGGGGGGACGACCTCGATGGCGCGGTGGCTGCTCGAACACCCCGATGTCCGACCTCTCTTCCCGGCTCGCGAAACTCGCAAGGGCACCTACTACTTCGACATCAACTACGAACGAGGACCGGCTTGGTACCGCTCCCATTTCCCGACACGGCGCGTTCACGCGATGAGAAGTCGTGCGGCCGGTCGTCGCCTCTTGGTCGGCGAGGCCACTCCGTACTATCTCCATCATCCCCATGCACCGATGCGGGCACGCCGTTTCGCCCCCGAGGTCAAGGTCATCGGTCTGCTACGAGATCCGGTCGAGCGGGCCTACAGCCACTGGGTCGAACGGACCCGGAACAAGGTCGAGACACTCTCGTTCGCCGATGCGATCGCGGCCGAGGGCGAGCGTCTGTCCGGTCAGGAGCAACGCATGATCGACGATCCGAGTTACAACAGCTTCGCCCATCAGCACTACTCGTATGTCGATCAAGGCCGCTACGCCCGCGGCGTCGCGCGATGGCAAGAGGCGTTCCCTGCCGATCAGGTGCTGTTCCTCCGAAGCGAAGACATGTATGCCGATCCGGCTGCCGTCTATGACCAAGTGCTCGACTTCCTCGGGCTGGGGCCCCACACGCTGACCGAGTTCGGCGCGTGGAACATGAAACCGAAGGAACCGGTCGAACCCGAGCTGATGGCCAGGATCCGCGAAGAGCTGGCACCTGACATCGCCGCCGTCGAGGCGCTGCTCGGCCGGGACATGGGATGGTCGTGAACGAGCAACCTCCCCAGCGAGTCCTGTTCACCGGGGGACTCGGCCGTTCGGGCAGCACGCTGATCGAGAAGCTGCTGAACGAACTCCCTCCCACCTTCTCCGTCGGTGAGACCATTCATCTCTGGGAGCGAGGCATTCGAGACGCCGAACGGTGCGGCTGCGGGGAGCCGTTCTGGACCTGCCCTCATTGGAGCGCCGTGGGCCAGGAGGCGTTCGGTGGATGGGAGCGCGTCGACCTCGACCGCATCATCGACTTGCGGTGGAGTGTCGATCGGAGCCGACGGCTGCCCGCCATCATGCGAGCCCACCGGACCGGCTCGATCGGCAAGGAGGACCTGCAGTACCTCGCTCATCTGCGGGCCGTTCTGCTGGCGTCGGCCACCATCACCGGCGCCGATGTGCTGCTGGAATCCTCGAAGCATCTCTCGACCGCAGCGCTGCTGTCACTCGACCCGACGTTGGACGTCCGGGTCTTGCACTTGGTTCGCGACCCTCGGGGGGTGGCCTATTCCTGGACGAAGGAGATTGCTCGGCCGGAAGCCGGGAACGATCTGATGCCCACCTATCGACCGTCGCGCACTGCCGGCCGGTGGGTCACGGACAACCTCGGCTTCGAGCTGTTGGGCCGGCTCGGCGTTCCGACGCTGACCATGCGCTACGAGGACTTTTTGGAGCACCCCGCGACATCGCTGCAGCGGATCGCCACGTTCGCCGGCCTGGGCCAGGTCGGGCTGCCGTTCCTGGACCGAACCGAGGCCCGCCTCCGTACCCCCATGCATTCGATCGCCGGGAACCCCCTGCGATTCGGCGGGGCCGACCTGACGCTCCGTCTCGACGATGCCTGGAGAACCGAGCTGGACGATCGATCGCGTCGAATCGTGGCCGGAATCTGCGCACCGGCACTCAAGCGCTACGGATACTCGATCTCGGCCTGAATCGGATCTACGGACGATCCGGCCCGGGGCCGGAGACCACGACACGGTTGCCGACCACCTCCACGCCCTCGGATCGTAAACGGTCGATGTGCTCGGCCGGGTTGTGGGGGATGACTCGACCGTTGGCCGCAACCACTCGCCACCACGGCAACCCCTCGATTCGCCGAAGAACGCCACCCACTGCTCGAGCCGCTCCGGGATAGCCGGCCTCGGCCGCCACGTCGCCGTAGCTCAGCACATCTCCCGGCGAGGTGGCCTGGAGAACTGCGATCACGGCCGCTTCGAACGGGGTGACAGAGCTGGACTCTTCCGTCACCTCGAAGGTCGGCCGCTGTCGCTGGGGTCGTTGCCTCGTGCTCCGCCGTCACTCGGGCCGTGATCGGCCCACCAGCGATCGAGGCGTCGCTCGACCTCCTCCGGTGGAAGGTCCCCCTCGGCGCGCTTGATCTCGAGGAGGTGTTGGAGCGCCTGACCAACCAACGGACCTCCGCCGATGCCGAGATGCTCCATCACTGCCTGGCCGTTCATCTGTGGACGTTCGGCAGCCCGGAGATCTTCCTGGGCCAAGGCGAGAATGCGTTCTTCGAGTTCGTCGATCAGCTCGTTGAGACGAGCTTCCTTGGCCCGGTTCCGAGTGGTGCAGTCACTCCGGACGAGCTCGTTCAACAACCCCAGGAGATGGCCCGCGTCGCGGGCGTAGCGACGAACGGCGGCATCGCTCCAACCGTCGCCATAGCCCTTGAACCGGCCCGACAGCCGAACCAATTCCGCCACGTCCTTGACGATGTGTTCGTCGTAGCCCATCTCCCGGAGGCGCTTGCGGGTCATCTTCGCCCCGACTGCCTCGTGATGACGGAACGTCACTCCGCCGTGTTCGAACGAGCGGGTTCGCGGCTTACCGATGTCATGGAACAAGGCGGCCAGCCGCAGGATCAGGTCGGCTCGGGTCTTGGAGGTGACGGCAATGGTGTGCGCAAGCACGTCCTTGTGACGGTGGATCGGATCCTGCTCCAGCCGCAAGGCGGTCAGCTCTGGCACCACGACGTCGGCATCTCCGGAGTCGCAGAGTTGCCACAGGCCGTCCGTCGGATCGTCGGCCAGGAGCACGGTGTCGAGTCGGTCGCGTCGTTCTTCGGGAGTCATCGGTCCACCAGTATCTCGCGACGCGCCGTCGACCACTCGTTGTTCACCATCATCGGAGCCCACCGGCGATCCGCACCGGTCCGGTGGAACGAACCACGATGGCTCGTTCACTGGCCTCGAAACTGCGCATGTCGACATCGACCTGTGTCGAACTGGTTTCGACGCTCAATCGATAGCGGACCTGGGGAAGCGACAGGTCGACCTTGGCGTCGTCAGCTCGTATCAACACCGATTCCGGTGGCACGCGGTAGCTCAGGTCGACGCCCGCGTTCTCGACCTCCACATCGAGTTGACCGAATGCCAAACCGAACCCGGTGACCGCACCGTTCCTGGCAACGACCCGGGCCGAACCCGAACTCGATCCGAGCAGCACCCCATCGCCGGAGGAGAACACCGTCAGTTGCCCGGAGAAGCCATCGATCTGGACCACGCCGGCGGTGGCGACGACGACGACCTCCACACCGGGAGGAGTCGTCACCATCAGGGCCGATCGACAGGGGAATCGACCCGGACACGTCGCACGCACGACGGCCTGTCCATCCCGTTCCACCACTTCGATCCGGGGTCGGGAGAAAATCCAGCTGTCACGATGCTCCAACGAGACCACATTCCCGTCGACCACGTCGACGGGTCCTGCGTCACTCACCACCAGCAGACGAGTCGGCTGGCTCAAATCGACGGTGTCCACGGCGGACCGATCGATCCAGCCGAGCACGAACAACAGCGAGATCAGGAAGGTCAGGGCCCTCCAGCGCCGACGACGCGGATGCGAGGTCGGGTCCTCGTTCGATCTCGCCATCAGATGCTCCTGCTCGCTGGGCCGACCGAAACAGTGTGCCCGGACACCCGCCGTACTCGGGCGGCGGGGCCTCGGTCCGTGGAAGAAGGCGACGGCCACCGTCCCAACCGCCAGGAGATCGAGCATCGCCGACGCGGCGGTCGACATCGACCGCGATCGTCATGCTTCCGACATGCAGGAACTGTTGGCTGACCGCGACCGTTCATGGTTCTCGTGCGTCGTATCCGACGAACGCACCAGCCACGGCCCCTGCCGGTCGGCAAGGAGGACTCCATGAAGAAGCTCTTGGCAGGAACCGCCCTCGGGGCAGTTCTGGTTGCCGGTTTCGTTGCCTGGTCAGGGATGCTGTCGATCGACTGGCCATGGAACGTACTTCCGGAGTTCGGCGAGATCGATGTCGCCATCTCGCTGCCCGAGGAGGCCAGAATCGTGGCCATCGAGCCGATTGCACTCGATTGCCGGGCCCGGGTCCATGCCGAGGTTCCGATTCGGGGACAACGCGAGCATTCACTCTTCGGCCGCGTCTACCGAACCGACACCGTCACCATGGATGCCATCGGCGACGTCGACACGTGTGTCGAGGGCACGTCTGCCGAGGTGGTTCATCGACGAGACGGCAGCACCGAGGTGGTGATTCCCGGGGAATCGATCATCTTCGTCCGGCCTCGGGTCGATACCGTCGCAACCGCTGACTCGGTCCAGATCGACAAGGGTCTGTTGGGCAAGGTCACCGATGTCTTCCCCTGGGTTTCCGACGACCTCGGTCTCACACCGTTGGCATATGCCCACGCTCAGAACGTCATTGGCAGCAGTGAGTGCATGCGGGCCGCCTACACCGTCACCGAGGGGCTGCTGGTCGACGCTTATCGTCAACAGTTCATCGATCAGGGTGCCGATCCCGACCGATTGAGCGTACGTATCGATGGCCAACCCGACTTCGGCGAACCGGTACCGACCGAGATGGGCGACGACGTCGAGATGTCGGTGGACGGAGTTGCGTGTGCCCTCAGCGACGAGCTCGGGGGCGGCACCATCGAACTCGGCCGGTAGATCGAGCTCTGCATCACCGACCTCGACTATCCGCCAGCAGTTCCCGGGTTCCAGGTTGGAGGGCTGAAGGTGATGTCGGGAACCGTGATCTGCGTGGTCGGAGGCGCCGTGGTCGGAGGCGCCGTGGTCGGAGGGGCCGTCGTC
>CALACD010000569.1 GCA_937890445.1 uncultured Acidimicrobiia bacterium
CAGCGCGTTGAGCAGGAACTCCCTGCGGTCCCGTTCGATCTCGGCTTCGACCCGACGGGTCACGTCGATGATGTGGGCGAGTGACGTCTGTTGCTCGAACGGTCCTTTGACCAGGGCGGCCCGCAACTCGCCCCAGACGTAGCTGCCGTCGGCTCGCCGGTAGCGCTTCTCGGTGTGGTACGAACCTCCGTCAGCGGCGAGGGCGACGACGTCGGTCTCGACATCGTCGTGATGGGTGAGCTCGTTCAACCCGCGACCTGCGACCTCGGCCGGATCGATCGCCAGCAACTCCCCGAAGGCATGGTTCGCACGGATCAATGTCCGTCGGTCGGGAGTCGAGAGATCCACCATCGCCATGGGGACCGGAGCGTCCTCGAACGCCGAGCGAAAAGCCTCCTCGCTGGCTCGGAGCCGTCCCTCTACCTCCTTGCGGTCCGTGATGTCGCGCACGATCGCGACCACGGGACCGCCTGGGGTGTCGGTCGGGGCCGGATAGCTGAGGCTGACCTCGACCGGTGCGTTCGTGCCGTCCTTGCGTCGTATCTCCGCCTCGAAGGTCTGTGCCGTCGAGCTCCCATCGATCAAGCATTCGATCCTTGCTCGAAGGGAGTCGTCGCGGTCGGGGTCGATGTCGAGCGCCGTCATGCCACCCGTCAGTTCCTCGGCCCGGTAGCCGGTATGGGACTCCGCAGCGGCATTGACATAGACGAACTGCAGCGTGTCGGGGGCGAACATGAAGACGGCATCGTCGACAGCGTCCAGCGACCGTCGAACCATGTTGCGCTCGTGCTCGACGGCGAGTCGCTCGGCCACGTCGCGGACGATGGCCATCACATGGGGGACGCCCTGGACGTCGACCGGACTGAGAGCGATCTCGACAGGGAGGAGGCGGCCGGAGGAATGTCGGGCCATGAGACGAGATCCGGCGTCACCCATCTGGCGGGATGTCGGATTGCGTTGGAAGCGTTCGTGGTGGGCCCGATGGACCACCCGCAGATCGTCGGGGATCAGCATTTCCATACCGAGGCCGATCAGCGTGTCCCGGGAGTAGCCGAACAGCATCTCGGCCTGGTCGTTGGCCAGCACGATCTGGCCGTCGGGGCGAATCGCGACGATGGCGTCGGGGGCCGCCTGGAGATAGGCGTCAGCATGTTGGTCGGTGGGGACTGGCTGCTCGGACACCGTTTCTCCTTCCTGAGGGCGTCACCCTAGGCGGTCAGATGGGTGTCAGTCGCCGATCTTCGGCTCGGTGTCCCGGTGAGCAGGGACCACCACCGTCGCAAGAGAGGGCTGATGCAACAATCCGGTGGTGACCGAGCCGAGGAGGAGGTGGGCAACTCCGTGATGGCCCTGAGCCCCCAGCACCAACAGGTCGCTGTCGTTCGCCACGGAGCGCAGGACGTTTCTCGGGTCGCCGTACTCGAGGCGATGGATGACCCGGCGGGAGGAGCCGCCGGCGATCAACGTCGCCTTCACGACGGCAGTGTCCAGGGTCTGGCGCGCCGCCCGCTCCTGCAGTTCGGACAAGTCGGCCGGGATCGGGCCATGGTCGGGAAGGATCGAGAGGGCATCGTGCCAGACGTGCACGACCTCGATCGAGGCATCGTCGGGAGCATGCTGCAACGCCCACGCCAGCGCGGTGACAGCATCGTCGGAGGAGTCGATTCCGACGACGATGCGCCGTATCGGGTCGGACAGATCGGCTCGGTCGGGTATCACGACCACGGGCACTGAAGCGTGGGACACCACGTGAAGGCTGACTGAACCGAGCAGGGCGTCGAGCGCGGCACCGTGGCCACGCGTGCCGACGACGATCAAGGATGCGTCGGCGCCCTCGTCGACCAGGACGCGCCCGGCCCGCTGGCGGGTGATGATCGGGTCGACGCAGTTGCGCCGTCCCTGTTCGCCGAGAACCTCGGACAGGATCCTCTCGACTTCTTGCCGAGCCTCGTCGCGCAGTTGGTCAGATGGCGGTGGAATCGCAGCGCCGGGGAAGGGGGTGGCCGTCATCCACCAGGGGTAGTGCCAGGTCGTGATGGGGCGGATGGGCCCGAACTGGGCGGTTCGAGCTGCTGCCCATCTCAGGGCCGCGATCGATCCCTGCGAGCCGTCGACCCCAACGATCATGCCCTTCTTGGCCGGAACGTTCGTCATCAGGAAGACGTTGCTCGACCTCCGGAACCACTCCCAGGGCCAAAGGTCCCGTTTGCGTCGGGCCGACAGAGCCGATCCAGGACCTAAGGCCCTGGCCCACCATGGCTGACGCAGCAATTCTGCGGCGAGCCGAACATGCCGAGGAGCGTTCATGAAGATGACCCGGCCCCAGAACCCGGGAGACCGGGGAGGGCCCCAGCAACTCGTGGCCGAGGTCGGCCTGGATCGCACGCTGGGATTCGGTCAGATCACGGCCAGCGGTGTGGGGATCATCATCGGGGCCGGCATCTACGTGCTCCTGGGCTCGTCGACGGCCGAGGCCGGCTCGGCCGTGTGGTTGTCCTTTCTCCTCGCTGGCGGATTGAGCGCCCTGACCGCGTTGAGCTACGCCGAATTGGCATCGATGTTTCCCTCGGCCGGGGCCGAGTACGAGTACACCCGACAGGTGGCCCCGCCCTGGATGGCCTTCGTCGTCGGCTGGGTCATGATCCTCGGTCTCGTGATTGCCTCGGCCGCCGTGGCGCTCGGCTTCGCCAGCTACCTTCGCTATTTCGTGGCGGTACCGCTCCGGTTGGGCGCATGGGCCCTGCTCGGTCTCGTCACGTTGGTCGCTCTGGGCGGAATCAAGCAGTCGGCTCGGTTGACGGTGACGCTCAGCGCGTTTCAGGTGGGGGGCCTCCTGGTGATCATCGCCATCGGCATCCCTCACCTCGGCGAGCACTCCTTGGTGGCGGGCTCCACGACGACCGGTGTGGTGAGCGCCGCCGCGCTCGTCTTCTTCGCCTTCATCGGATTCGATGAGGTCATCACGTTGGCGGAGGAAACGAAGAACCCGGGCCGGACGGTGCCCCGAGCGTTGCTCCTTGCCCTCGCCGTCTCGACGTTGTTGTACGTGGCGGTCGCCGTCGCAGCGATCAGCGTGCTCGGACCGGCTGCTCTCGGAGCTTCCGAACAACCTCTGGCCGACGTGATGGCAGTTGCCGTCGGCTCGCGGTCCGCCACCATGGTGGCGGTGATCGCGATGATTGCCACCACCAATACATCGCTGCTCGCGATCACGGCGGCATCCCGACTCCAGTACGGCATGGCGCACGCCGGCGTCCTGCCCGAGCAGTTTCGTCGTCTCAATTCCCGCCGGGCGCCATGGATTGCCTTGATCGGAGCAGCGACGGTGGCCGCGGGCTTCGTTGGAATGGGCGACCTGGAACTGGTCGCAGGAATCACCGACTTCTCGGTGTATCTCGTCTTCGTGGCCGTGAACGCCGCCGTCATACTCTTGCGGTTCCGTCAGCCGAATCGCCCTCGGCCCTTCGCCGTTCGAGGTCGGATCGGGGCGCTCCCCTTGATCCCTGTCGGCGCTCTCTGCGCCGTCGGACTCCTGCTGCCGTCGCTCGAAGTCGGGGCCCTGCTGATCGGCGCCATGGTGGCGTTGGTCGGAGTGGGCGTCTACCTCCCCCTGTCACGGCTCGCGGTCGCCGACGAACTCGAACGATAGGACGCTGCCGGTCAGGCGATGGCCAGGACGATGGGATGGTCCGAGATCGGGACCGGTCGACGGATCTCGTCGGCGAGGGAGTTCAGCACGTGGCGAACCAGGGCAACCGTGAATCGTTGGGACATGCTGGCCTCGGAAGATCGCGGCATCTGGCCCGGCGGGAGCTTCGACGTCCCCAGGACGTGGAGATGAGTTCGACGGCGACCGAACGCAACGATCTCCAGATCGGCGTCGAGCGGGGGCAGCCAGGGACCCGGTCCTGGTGAGGACATCCACGACAACGGGATGATCACGGCCTCGTTCCGGAGCCGAGGCCGGCCCAAGATGACGACGGGCCGAGGTGCACTCGGTGACCCAGCAGGCCGACCCGCATCGCTGGGGACGGCATCGTCGAGAGCTCGTCGTTCTGCCTGCCAGGCATCGCAGACCAACCGGCCGATGAGTGACGGCCCTGCCACGGATCGCAGGGCCGAGATCACGATGTCGAGGGTTGCATCGAGGCCGACGAAGTCGTGGATGGCCAGCGCCTCGGACTCTTCGTGCATCGGCTCAGTCGCCGACGGGTGCAGGCACGATCAACAACGGGCAGGTCAGGTGATGGGAGGCGTAGGTGGTCACCGACCCGAGCAGCAACCCCTTGAATCCACCCAGCCCTCGCGAGCCCAACACCACCAGCTGAGCCGGTTCGTTGTCCCCTTCACCCTTGGCCGCTTCGAGGATGCGGACGCCGGCATGCCCGGTCTCGACACGGTGCCGCACGGTCACCGGGAACCCGTCGGGATAGGTGGCGGCCAGCTCCTCCAACTGCTTCTCGGTCGACTCTCGCCCCATACGCAGCAGATCGTCCAGAACGTTGACGTACTCGTAGCCGGTCGTGACCGGCAACGCCACGGTGTGGATGGCGAGTAGGTCGGCGTTGCGCCACTCGGCTTGACGGATCGCCTCGTGGAAGGCCAGATGCGAGGCCTCCGAGTTGTCCAGACCGACGATGATGAATGCCATGTGCAGGCTCCTGTTCTCCATTGTTGGGGCGATGCATTCGCTCGCCGACATCTTGTCGAGGCCACCGTGTCACGGGGAGGGTCCAAAGACCCCGATGGCGGCCGGTTCAGTCGTATTTTCGACGCTGGCGCTCTTCCAGGCGGGCCGCGAACGCGGCTGCTTCGGTTCGGCGGCTCATCCCCAACTTGGCCAACATGTTCGACACATAGTTCTTGACGGTCTTCTCGGCCAGGAACAGCTCATCGGCGATCTGGCGGTTGGAGTAGCCGTCGCCGATCAGATCGAAGATCCGGTGCTCCTGGGGAGTGAGCGCGTCGACCAGGCCGAGATCACTTCCCTTGACTCGCTGGATGGCATGACGAACGGTTGCCGGGTCCAGCAGTTGAGCACCGAGGGCGGCCTTGCGGATCGATTCGACCAGCTCGTTGCCCCGGATCTGCTTCAGGACGTAGCCGGCCGCGCCAGCCATCGAGGCATCGATCAGCGCCTGGTCGTCGGCGAACGACGTCAAGATGAGACAGGCGACGTCCGGGTACCGGGACCGAACGTCGCGACAGACTTCGATCCCATTGCCGTCCTGGAGGCGGACATCGAGGACCGCGACGTCTGGTTTCGAACGTCCGATGGCGTCCAGGGTCTCGGTTGCCAAGCCGGATTCGCCGACGACTTCGACGTCGGGTTCGGCGTTGAGGAGATCGGCCACGCCTCGTCGAACGATCTCGTGGTCGTCCAGGAGGAACACCCGAATGCGTTGTGCTCGTGGAGGCCGGTCCGAATCGTCGGTCTCGCTAGCTGTTTCGGCCATGGCCTGAACCATGGCCGAGGTCGCCCTGGCGCGCAAGGGACCTTCGTCCCCAGAGCTGCACTCGCCGAAGCGTGGGTACCTCGGATGGTCCGGTGTCGCCCGACTCGGCGTGGTGTTCTACGTTCGACAGGACGATGACCGATCTCGAACCCATTCACCCCCATCCACCGCGACTCGTGCGTCCGGCAGTGTTGCATCAGGGATGGATGGAGCTGGCGTCGTTCCACTGGCCGTACGACCCCGCCATCGTGCAAGCCCTCCTACCCGATGGCGTCACGGTCGATACCCACGACGAACAAGCCTGGGTGGGACTGATTCCCTTCGAGATGCGTCGAGTGCGACTCGGTCCGACGCCACCGATTCCCTTCTTCGGGGACTTCATCGAGATCAACGTCCG
>CALACD010000570.1 GCA_937890445.1 uncultured Acidimicrobiia bacterium
CAAGATCGAGCCGCCCGAGGGTGACACGATGCGCTACTCGGGATGGCGACGTCACCACGAGATGGCCAGCATCTTCCTGACCCTGGGTCGCAACAAGCGCTCGGTCGTGCTCGACCTCAAGTCACCGCAGGCCCGCGAGGCCATCGCCACCCTCGTCGGCTCGGTCGACGTCGTGATCCACAACCTGCGCCGCCCGGCGGCGGCCAAGCTCGGTCTCGACTACGAGTCGCTTCGGTCGATCAACCCATCGATCGTCCACGTGGTCGGTCTCGGCTTCGGTGACGGCGGTCCCTATTCGGGCCTCCCGGCCTACGACGATGTCGTCCAGGCCATGGCCGGTCCGGTCGGTCTGATGGAACGCTCGATCGGCGAACCCAAGTTCGTGCCCCAGATCTTCGTCGACAAGACGACGGGCATGGCCTTGTCAGCTGCGGTCACCGCGGCACTCTTCCACCGGGAGCGAACCGGTGAGGGCCAGGAGGTGAGCGTGCCCATGTTCGAGATGATGGCCGGATTCTCCTTGGTCGAGCATCTCTTCGAGGCATCGTTCGTCCCTCAACCCGGCGAAGACGTCGAACTGACGATGGGCTACAGCCGTGTCCTGTCTCCGCATCGTCGCCCCTATCGGACCAGCGACGGGCAGTACATCTGTGCCCTGCCCTACACCGATCGGCACTATCAACGCCTCTTCGACGAACTCGATCGGCCGGACCTTGCCGCCGATCCCCTGTTCGCATCGATCGCCAGTCGCGCCGTTCGCATCGATGACGTCTATGCCCTCGTGGCCGAACTCGTCGCGACCCGACCGGCTGCCGAGTGGCTCCGCATCCTGGCCGATGCCGAGATCCCGAGCGCTGCGGTCAGCAGCCTCGAGGATCTCCTCGAGGATCCTCACCTGGCGGCGGTGGGGTTCTGGGAAGCCAGCGAACACCCGTCCGAAGGCCCGATCCGTCTCCCCCGCCCGGCCGTGTCGTTCGGGGCCACGCCGGCGGCGACCCGTCGTCCGGCCCCCCGCTTGGGTGAACACACCATCGAGTGCCTGCTCGAGGGCGGCCTGAGCCAGGATCAGGTCGACGAGCTGTTGTCGACCGGCGCCGCTCGGCAGGCGGAATGATCGTTTCTGGCGGCACCGACCGTCGCTGGCGGCGGTGTCTGCCGCCAGAACAGCAGTCTCGGCATCAGTAGCCGAGTTCGGCGGCGGCCTGCTCGAGTGCCACGGTGACCGACCACTCGGTGCGAGCCAGCCGAAGATCGTTGTTGGCACCGTCGGCATAGAGCCCGGCCGCACTCATCCAGAACGCTGCAGACCGCATGGCGTAGAGCAGTTGGTAGTAGCGACAGCGATCGGTGTCGATCGTGATCCCGGTGGCGGACTCGTACCGCTCGAAGAACAGCTCACGGGGCACGACGTTCGACAACAGATCGGTTCCCGTCCGATTGAGTTCGGTCAACATGTAGGCGACGTCGTACATCGGATCACCGATGACCTGCAGCTCCCAGTCGAGGACCGCCGACACCCGATCATCGTCGATGAGGACGTTGCCGGTTCGGAACGCACCGTGCACCAGCGTGAGCCGGTCGGTGGCGGGTGCGTTGCTCTCGAGCCATCCGACCAGATCGGCGAAGATCGGATGCCCAGGATGTCCTGAGTCCAACGCGAACGCCTTCCACTTGGCGATCTCTCGACGAGCGAAATCGGTTCCGAGTTCGGGCACACCCAGGAAGTCGAGCCCAACGGCGTGCCAGTCGACGTTGTGGATCGAGGCCAACGCATCGGTGAAGCTCAGCGGGAGTACGCCTCGGTCGGCGGCCGCGGCGTAATACTCGCGGCCGGCCCGACGCCACGGACTGGGGCACTCGCCCGCGACCTTCTCCATGACCAAGGCCGATGCGCCGAGGACGCTGGGGTCGGGCTCGTACCAGTACACCCTGGGTGCCGGCACCTCGGTCGCCTCCAGGCACTGCAGCACCCGGAACTGCTCCCCGAGATCCGAGGTGTCCCGCAACAGGGCATTGCCGGGATCGCGTCGCAGACAGAATCCTCGAGCCCGAGGACCGTCCTCGTCGCTCCACGCGGCGTCGAACAGCCAGGTCTCGTGCGACCAGCCGACGGCGATCCGTTCGATACCTTCGATGTTCACCGGACCGGTGGCTTCGAGCTTGTCCGCAAGGTAGGACCCCAGCGTGGCCTCCAACTCGCCGATGTCCTGCGGGGAATCGCTCATGTCGCGATCTCCATGCGGCGATCGATGTCTCGCCGTAGCGCTGGTCGGATCATGGCCAGCGCCTGATCGGCGATCTCTGTGCCATCCATTGCAGATCCCTCGCGGCCGGCAGCCTTCCACCGATAGAGCGCCTCGATGACCGGACCCAGCGAATCGATCCCGACGACGGTGTCCAGCGTCTCGGTCACCGCCAAGGGGGCATCGCGCAACAACGGGCGAAGGTCCGAGGTCAACACGTCGAGATCGTCGGCCTCGGCCCGCCCGTGCGCATCGGCCAGAGCCACGTGCTTGGCCAGACGCTCGAGAATCACCGAGGCCATGAAGGCCTGGGTCCGGGGGTACTCTTCACCGACGGCAGGGGCGATGTCGGTTCTCAACGTCTGGGAGAGACGGGTCAGGAGTTCGCTGGGGTTCATGGCCGCCGGCCTCCCTCGGCACCGAGGTTCCAATCTCGGCTGCGTTTCGCCGCCGACCAGGTGTGCACGGGCCACATGTCTTGATCCTCGCCCCACCACACCGTGTCCGGCTCCAGGCCCGGTCCTTCGAGTTCCCAGCGCACCAGACTGTTGACATCGATGAAAGTATGGCGGTTGATGATGATCCGACTCACCGAGCGCCCTCGGGCCGAGAACGCGTCACCGTTCACATCGACACCCTCGAGGCGGATCTCGGAGATCCAACCGTGGTCGGGATGCCGGACCACCGAGCGCTCCCCCGAGGAGATGTCAACGATGCCGGCTCCTCGATTGACGAACCCGTAGGCCACCAGATCGGCGCCATCTCGGGTGTTGGTGACGGCCAGGAATCCAGCTCCGGCATCGCCGGCCCCGGTGACGTAGGCGGCTTGCCGGGGCCGGTTCTCGGGACGCCTTCCCCAGGTGCGATCGCGGACGGCGTGGCAGTCGATGGCGATCGATTCGCCGCCGATCTCGACCGTGCCGGTGACCCGACCAATCTGATCGAAATGGGCAGCCTTCCCGAACGTGGAGCCTCCCGAGACCAGCGGCCGGGGCGCCATCACCCCCTGGAAATGGAGGTCAGCGCTGAATCGGCCCGGATCGTCGTACCCCAACCGATAGCCCATGGTCGGTTCCGTCACCTCGATGGATACTCCGGTCGGGAGTTCGACCTTGGTGAAGTCGGCATCGGGTGGCATCTGGAGGGCGCTGTAGTTGGCCGAATAGCGCACCTCCCACGGTAGGTGGGCGGTGTCGTCCCAGACCCACGCACCACCGGCCACCGTGCCGATGTTGGGGCGGAGCATCGTGTAGAACCAGCCACCGAGTTTGCGTTCAGGGTGATGCCAGGAGAACCACGCCGTCTCGGTGAACCACCATTCCTCCCCCGCAAGTGCCTCATGCGTGTGGTCGTCGGCTGCGGTGAAGCGGGCTTCATCGTTCATCACCGCCAATGTAGGACAGCGGACCAGCGACCTCTGCATCCCGGGCCCTCCAACCGAATCGAAGGAACCGGAGGAAGAGAGGAAGAACTGACCAATGGTGACTATGGTCACGAAATGACTCCAGGCCGACGGGTGATTCCGGATTCGACTGCGGCCCAGTACCGCAGCAACGGTTGGTGGTCCGACACCACCGTCGTCGACGATTTCCTGGCCATGGTCGACCAACAACCCGATGCCACGGCCGTCGTGAGCTACCGGGCTGGGCAGCAACGGCCCGAACGTCACACCTACGCAGAGCTCGAATTGCTCAGTCGACGAGTCGCTGCCGCCCTCATCGATCTCGGAGTCGAGAAGGGTGACGTCGTCTCCCTCCAGCTGCCCAACGGATGGCAGTTCCCGGCCATTGCCTACGGCATCATGCGAGCCGGGGCAGTCGTGAATCCATTGGTGCCCATTTTCCGGCAACGAGAACTCGAGTTCATCCTGCGGCGGACCGAGAGCTCCGTGCTCTTCGTACCCGAGACCTGGCGCAATTTCCGCTACGCCGCCATGGCCACCGAGCTGCGAAGCACCGTGACAACCTTGGAGGAGGTCATCACCGTCGACGGTTCGTTGGACGGCACGATCTCGTTCGATGAGTTCGTGATCGGCACCCCCTGGGAGGGCCAACACGATGCGACGACCCCGACCGGAAAGCTGGCGCTGGACCAACAGCTCACGGCACGGCGCCCCCAGGCCGACGACCTGATGCAGATCCAGTTCACCTCGGGCACCACGGGCGAACCCAAGGGCGTGCTCCATTCCCACAACACCGTCTTCTCCGGCAGCAGAGCCGTCGACGAGATCTACGGTCTCACGGCCGAGGACACCTGTTTCATGGCCTCGACCCTGGCCCATCAGACCGGGTTCGGCTACGGCATGACCAAACCGTTGGGAATGGGCATGACCGTCGTGTATCAGGATGTCTGGGATGCGGATGCGCTGCTCGACGCCATCGAGACCGAACAGATCTCGTGGACGGTGTCGGCCACGGCCTTCGCCATGGATCTCGTCGCGGCCCAGCAG
>CALACD010000571.1 GCA_937890445.1 uncultured Acidimicrobiia bacterium
CGACGAGGCCGTTCTGATCACGGGCGGGTTCGGGTTCATCGGTGCCGTCGTGGCCCAACGAATGCTCGGCGCCGGTCGCCGCATCGTCATCGTGGACAACGGCCGCGAGGTACGGCAGATGCGGGCCGAACGGGCGCTACGCAGCCTCTGTGCCACCACATCACCCCGGCGTGAGGTCCGTATCCTGCGAGAAGACCTGGGCCAACTCGATCTACGGACACTGCTGAGTGACGTGGGCGCCGTGGTTCACCTGGCAGGCAGGCCGGGAGTTCAATCCAGTTGGGGGCAGGGCTTCGTCGATCATCTTGCGGGCAATGTCGAACTCACGCAGCGTCTACTGGAGGCGGCCGTCGACGTCGACCTGGCCAGGATCGTGCTCGCCTCCAGCAGTTCGATCTATGGCGACGTGAACCAGGGATACGCCGCCGAGGACTCCCCCGTGGCACCGCTGAGTCCCTATGGCGTGTCCAAGGCCTCGGTCGAGATGTTGGCGGGCGCCTATGCTCATCGCCACGTTCCCGCTGTCGTGCTCCGGTTCTTCAGCGTGTACGGCCGGGGTCAGCGGCCCGACATGGCACTGGCTCGCGCGATCGATGCCTCCTTCGGAGGTCCACCCTTCGTGATACGAGGCAATGGGCACCAAGAGCGCGACCTCACCCACGTCGACGACGTCGCTCGAGCCGTTCACGCCACCCTGACCACGCCGTTGGCTCCCGGCGCCGTGTTCAACATCGGTTCGGGCCACCCGATCTCGCTTCGACGACTGTTGGCCGCGGTGGAGGCCGTCACCGGTCGCCGGATACCCGTCGAGTTCGCAGATCCCTCGCCGGGCGATCCGGTTCGTACCGCAGCCGATCACCGGCGTGCCGGGGCGATCCTGGGCTGGCGGCCCCAGGTGACCCTGGCCGAGGGCCTGCGCGACCAGATCCGCGACCACACGGCGAGTCGATTCCCGATCCCGGCCGCTGAGGGTCCTCCGATGGTCGCGACGCCGTTGCCGACCGTCCGATCCTCGATCTCGGCCAGCAGCCCGCGATGAGACACGAAGTCTTGCGTCGCTATCACCTCGCGGCCCTCGGACTGGCGGTGGCAGCAACGGTGATGGCCGTCGCGACGCTGTCCCACCTCGCTGACCCGAGCACCTTGCGTGAGGCCGGCCAGGGCGCAGCGACGGATCCGACCGGCGTCCTCGGAATCGGCATTGCCCTGTGCACCGCCTTCTCCCTCCGAGCCGCAGCCTGGACCCGGATCTTGCCCGGACTCGGATTCGGTCACGCCAATGCTGCTGTGCACGTCTCGTTGGGCGGCAACCACCTCCTGCCGTTTCGCCTGGGGGAACCGCTCCGGATCGTCTCGGTCGTGCGGCGCTCCGGTATCGCTCCGACTGCGGCCACCAGTTCGGTGGTGGCGTTGCGGTCGGCCGACATCGTCAGCCTCGTCCTGATCGGCTTCGTGGCCGGTCCTGGCGTGCTGAGCCGCATCCTGGGACCGTGGGGATTGGCGATCGCACTCGGCGTCACCCTGTTGGGGTTGTCGGCCGTCGCCCATCTGTCCCGACGGCGTGGCACCGTTGGCGATGTCGCCGTCCCCGACCTCCTGACCCTGGCCATGACGGTCGGTGCCTGGCTCCTGGAAGCCACCGTCGTGTGGCGGGTTGCGGGCTGGAGCGGCGTCCACCTCTCTCCCAGCGATGCACTCGTCGTTCTGGCCGTAGCCGTCAGCGCCCAACTGGTCGCCGTCACTCCGGCCGGGATCGGCACCTACGAGGCGGCGGCGACGGCAGCACTGGTGAGCGTCGGAGTCCCGTTCTCGACCGCGATCAGCGTTGCCGTGTCGATCCATCTTGCCAAGACCTTCTACAGCCTGATCGCCGGCGCTGTCGCCGTGTTCCTTCCACGGCCCGGACTCCTGGGTCGTTGGCGGCTGCCTGCCACGCAAGCGAAGGCCCGGCTGCACCCGGCCGCCCCACCGGCCGGACCCATCGTCCTGTTCCTGCCGGCCCACAACGAGGAAGCGACGGTGGCCAGCGTCGTTCGAGCCGCGCCCCCCTCGGTCCGAGGCCGTCGCGTCATCGTGCTGGTGATCGATGACGGGAGTACGGACGAGACGGTGTCACAGGCGGCGGCGGCCGGGGCCGAGGTCGTGTCCCACGCGACGAACCGAGGCCTCGGGGCCGCGGTGCAGACCGGGCTGGGAGCGGCCATCGAACGGGGAGCCGCAGCCGTGGCGTTCTGTGACGCCGATGGCGAGTACGACCCTGGCGAACTCGAACGACTGCTCGACCCGATCCTCACCCGGCACGCGCACTATGTCGTCGGAAGCCGCTTCGCCGGCACCATCGAGACCATGCAGCCCCACCGCCGTGTTGGCAATCGGATCCTGACTCGCTGGGTTCGATTCGTCGTTCGTCATCCGGTGACCGACGGCCAATCCGGCTATCGGGCGTTCTCGGCGCTCGCAGCCGAACACGCCCGCGTGGCCCACGACTACAACTACGCCCAGGTCCTCACCATCGACCTGATCCAGCGGGGCTTCGGCTATCACGAGGTCCCGATCTCGTACCGCTTTCGAACCGCCGGGCGATCGTTCATCCGCCTCGGCACCTACCTGCGTCGGGTGGTTCCGACCGTCTGGCGCATGCTCAACCAGGAGGAGCACCCACCATGGCCCACTACCCGTCCAATCTCGGGGTCCGAACCCGTAGGCACCGGTACCTCGGCGTCGTCGTCTTCCTCGCGCTGACGGCGAGCGCCTGCAGCAACTCCGATGACGGAGCAACCGTCCGTGACCTCGGCGCCGGTTCGGACGACGCCTCGGCATCGTCGAGCGCTCCCGCTGTCGGCTCGGTGGCGCCGGGCGAGGCCGTCGATCGAGAGGGCGGCTATCTCTATGCCTCCGACGTGACCGCGCACCGTCAGGTGACTGCCGACGTCTGCGAGATCAAAGCATTGCTCGGCGCCGAGCCGGCCGACTTCTCGGCCGCACGTGCGATCTATCGAGACGGCGAGAACTCGGTCAATGGCGACGGCACCCTGCGCACGCTGGCCGGTTTCGCATCCGCGACCGACCGACGACACGGCCTCGACACCTACTTCGGAACTGCGGCCCCGCTCGACGAGTGGATCAGCGCAGCGCTCACGGGAGAAGGGCAGTTCGCGGCGACCGGTGACCCGGTCCGTAGCCAGGCGGCCGAGAAGGGAATCCAGAACCAACTGATGGTGGCCTGGACGATCCATGAGCTGCGGGTTGCGCTTGCCGCAGCCGACGAGGGGAACATCGATCCCGCCACCGGCGCCCCCCACAACTGGGACGAGGGGTGGGCGTTCTACCACGGTGCCAACCCCGACTGCGCTCCGTGGGCCACGGCCAACAGTCGAGCTCAGAATTTCGGTACGACCGCCGACGACGGCCAGACCGCCCTGGCCAACCTGGCCATCGTCGATGCCATGAACTCGGGCCGCGAAGCACTGCTCGTCGGTGACTCCTCGGCCGCCGCAGAGGCCGCGAACGAGGTCATTCGCAATCTGGTGATCACCTACAGCCAGGCGAGCATCCGGTACGCGACGTTGGTGGAGAACGACGTGAGCGCCGGGGACGCCGATGCCGCGGCCGAACATCGCATCGAAGGACTGGCCTTCCTCCGGGTCATCGAACCCATCCTGGCCGAGCACGGAGCCGACGTCGCGACGCTTCGTTCGGTCTTCGACCTCGAAGCCGACCCCGCCAGCAACGGTGGCGGTGACGAGGTAACGGCGGCGCTCGCTCCGGCCCTCGAGGCGCTCGGCATCTCCGACAGCGACATCGGCGTACTCCAGGACTGACCTCATTCCGAGCGGCTGTCGCTCGTCGAGCGCGGTTCGGATCGGCTAGGCGAGAATCCGCTTCGCCCGTTGCACGCTGAGCACGATGGCCACGGTCAACACGGCGATGATGACGGCCAACGACGCGTAGGTGTTCAGCGGCGAAGATGATGTCGGTCACCTCGATCACGAACAGGGCAGCCAACAGAGGTGTGGCGGCCCGACGGCCATTGATCCTCGTGACGAATCGTTGTCCATCGAGCTCGTTCGAGACCGGCATGACCCGACGCAGCAGGCCGAGGCCTCGCGTCGAGGTGTCCTCCCCCTCGTCGGCTCGATGCCGGATGATCTTCAGGCCGGTGAAGATCAGGAAGAAACCGAACACCAGCAACAGCCACCAGAAGCGAGTGATCAGCGCGGTTCCTACCAGGATGAAGACCGCCCGCAAGGCCAGCGCCCCGAAGATGCCCCAGAACAGGACACGATGCTGATAGCGAACGGGGATCGACAGCGTTGTGAACAGCATCGACCACACGAACACATTGTCCACGCTGAGTGATTTCTCGATCAGGTAGCCGCTGATGTACTCACTGAACGCCTCGCTGCCGTAACCCAATGCGACGATCATCGAGAAGATCAGCCCGCAACTGACCCAGATCAGTGACTCCATGGCGGCCTGCCGTGTGGTCGGCGCATGGGCCTCGCGATGCCGATAGAGGTCGATTCCCAGCAGCGCCAGGATCAGCAGGACCAGGCCGATCCAGGCATACGGGTGCACGTCCAGATCGACGAACGTGGTCGATCCGGTGGGCGCCGAAATGGCGAGGATCACGAAGGTGTGTGTTGGGGCTGACTTAATGTCGTCATTCCGGGTGGGAATCAGTCAGCATGTG
>CALACD010000572.1 GCA_937890445.1 uncultured Acidimicrobiia bacterium
GCTGGCGACGGCGTAGAGGTGGTTCTCGTGGCGGCCGCGGGACAGGCCCGTGTAACCGAGCTCGTTGAACAGACCGTCGTCGCCGAGCAGGAAGGCGGCGTCACACGTCATGCCTTGGGCTTTGTGGACGGTGACGGCGTAACCGTGGCTGAGGTGGCCGTCGCCGATGTACTGGTTGGGGACGTCGACGGTCTTGCCGTTGTCGAGTCGAACGGTGAGCGAGTCGGGGGTGGCGTCGGTAACGCTGCCGCGGTAGCCGTTGAGGAGGCCGAGGTCGTAGCGGTTGCGGTGGGCGACGACCCGGTCACCGATGGAGAACTCGGTGCTGTCGTTGCGCCAGATCGCAGGGCCGAGTTGACCGTCGGCGATGAGGTGGCGGCGGGCTCGCTGGTTGAGGTCGGTGACGTCGCTGCGGTGGGCGGCGATCATGACCGCGTGCTGACCGCTGGCGGCGGCGGTGTGCCAGTCGGCCACCAGACCCGCCCGGACGGTGTCGGCGTTGTCGCCGATGGTCAATCGTCCGGATCGGTGGAGGTTGGCGAGAGCGTTGTCGACGTCGTTGGCCCGCAGCGCGTCGAGGGCGGCGCGTTCGTTGGGGTCGTGCTGGCGGCGGTTCTCGCTGAGTTGGAGTGGCTCGATGCGGCGGGCGATGGCAGAGAAGGTGCCGCCGGCGTCGACTTCGGGGAGTTGGCGGGGGTCGCCGACGAGGACGAGCTTGGCGTCGGCTCGTCGGGCTTCGTCGATGAGGCGGGCGAGCTGGCGGGTCCCGACCATGCCGGCTTCGTCGATGACGAGCACGGTGCGGCGATCGAGGCCCAGGTCGCCCGTGGTGAGTTGGTGCAGGGTGCGGTGGATGGTCTGCGAGGCGATACCGGCACCGGAGTCGAGTTCGGCCGCCGCTCGGGCTGACAGGGCGGCGCCGATGACGCGGTGGCCGGAGCGTTCATAGGCGTCGCGGAGGGCATCGAGTGCGGTGGTCTTCCCGGTGCCTGCTTTGCCGACGACGACGGTGATGGCGTCGCCCGATCGGGCGGTGTGCTCGACGAGGTGGCGTTGCTCGTCGGCGAGGTGTGGCCGGGCGGCGAGGGCGTCGGCGATGTGACGCTCTGAGATGGTGCCGATGTTGTTGTCGAGCCCGGCGACGGCGCGGGCGGCGGCTCGGGTCTCGAGGGCGAGGATCTCGGGGGGTGGTGTAGACGCCCGGGAGGCGTTCGATGGCGTGGGGGCCGGCGAGGTAGTCGTCGCTGTGGCGGAGGATCTCGTCGAGGCTGGCTCCGTCGGGCGCGGAGCGGGCGGTGTGGCGGATGACGTCGCGGCGGCTGTAGGTGGCGTCGTGTTCGGTGAGGGCGAAGGCCAGGGTGTCGTCGGTGGTGGTGAGCCTGGGGGTGCGTTCGACGGTCGGGATGCCGGTGCCGTCGAACCCGACGGCGTGGGCCCGGTCGCGCCATTGGCGGCGCAGGACGTCGTCGGGGAGGTCGTCTTCCTTCGTCGGTCGGGTGGCGAGGGCGACCATGCGGGCGCCGCGGCCGGTGGTGACGCCACGTTCGGCCAACTCGGCTTCGATGTCGCGTCGGCGTTGGCTGAACTCCCGGCGCACGGCGAGGGGGATGCCGGCAATCTCACCGACGCCGTGGCGGTCGATGTCGCCGTAGAGCATTCCTTGGGATTGGGCCAGCTCGTGCCGGAGGACCGATTGGAAGACGGCTTCGGCGGTGTAGCGGATGCCGTAGAGCTGGCGGGTGTCGATGCCGGTGATGCGGCCGTCGGGTCCGGGGCTGGCGTTGGCCACGACGAGGTGGCGGTGGAGGTTGGGGTCGCCGAGGCGGCTGGTGCGGTGGTCGAAGCTGGCGACGATGAGCCCGTTGCCGTCGTGGTAGTCGAGGCCGCCGTGGCCTCGGCGCACGATGGTCGCTTCGGCTTCGAGGAGGCGAACGACCGCGGCTTCTGCTGCGTCGACGGCGGATTCGACGTTGCGGCGGGTGTCGTGGTCGCCGACGGCCCAGAGCACCGACATCGACTTGGGCACGCTGAGGGTGACGTCGAGTGCGGTGACCTTGATCGGGAACGCGGTGAGCGAGGTGCCGGTGTCGGGTCGGACGCCTTCGAGGATGGCTCGGAAGTCGTCGGGGTCGACCTCGCCGGTGAGGTCGAGCTGGGCGGCGAAGGTGCCGTGCCAGCGGCCGGAGCGTTCGAGGCTGCCGTAGTACTCATACGCGTCGTCGTGGTGGAGCTCGTTGAGGTAGTACTCGGCGTTGCGGACCTTGCCGATGGTGATCATGGCCGCTCCCCCGCTGCCGGCGGGTGGGTGGCGTCGGGGCGGGGGCGGAGCCGGCGCACACCCCTGGTGTATTGGTGTGAACCTCCATCTACCTCTCCTTGGGAGATGGAGCGGGAGATGGGAGATGAGGTGGCGGATACGCCGTTCACGGCGTGGTCTCGAATGGCAGTTCGAGCTGCGTCATCCGTTCGATGACTGCGACGGGCACTCGGAGGCAGCCTCCGATCTTGACCACGGGGAGGCCCTCTTGGCCTCCGGTTCGCCGGTATTGCTTGGTGGCGAGGTATGCGGTGTTGCGTGACACGCCGAGCCGCCGGGCTGCTTGTTCGACCGTGAGGAAGGTCGCATCCGTTCTTGGTTCCATGAGTACGTCTCCTTGCAAACTTCACGAGTGTGATTCCAGGTTTTGGACGATCGCGCAGAATACGTACCTTGTCAACATGAATACGGGAAATCGTGTACTATGCCCCAATGCCCCGCATGCGAAGCGACACCCAGGACGACCCGAAGACCCTTGACGCCAACCAGGCCGTCGCCTTCAATTTCCGCCTTGCTCGCGAGTCGAAGGGATGGACCCAGGACGAGACAGCGATTCGTCTCGAGAAGCATCTGGGTCAGCGGCTCAAGAAGACGAGCATCTCGGCCATCGAGCGATCGGTCGAGTCAGACCGCCGCCGCGTGTTCACGGTGCAGGAGGTCGTCGCTTTCGCGTTGACCTTCGACGTGCCATTTCTGTGGTTCCTAATCCCACCACCCGACATCGGGCTCAAGCTCGAAGGGCTCGACGGGCCGATCGCACAGCTCTGGCGCATCGCCATCGGAACCGATGCCCAGGCCGAACAGATTCTTGGACGGCTCGCCGCCTTCGCTGAGGCCAACCCCGAAGCAGCCCACCAGGTCGCAGAGACCGCGCTCGGATTCGAGCCCGGCGTGACCATGGAGCACTACCAGCGAGTCCGACTCGACAGCCTCATCGACATGGTCACCGAGGAACTCGACCCGCTCGACGAACTGTTCGGTGAGATGAGCCGACTTGTCGATCGCTACAACGAGACATCGACGCGGTTCACGCTCAACTCCGACGCGCCGAGACGGGCCTACCGTCGTACCTCCGAAGTTCTCCTCGGCCGCAAGGTTTGGGAGCTGATCAACCGGGAGTACGGCCGCAAGTTCCCCGGGCTCTCGCTGCTCGACCTGGTCGACCGCGACGACGTCCCATGGGAGTCCCTGATCGACACAGACCGGCCCGAAGTGCGCGAGGCGGTTCTCAAGTTCGCCGAAGCCATCGAGCCAGAGCTGCTGGCGTTCGTCGGCAGCGGCGAATAGGGCGCGCCACAGGGCTACATGAAGTCTCGGCGCCGCTTGAACGCCCTCACGTCGCCAGCACTGAGCGCGAACCACTCACCGTTCGCCCGCTTCTCGGCGAAACGTTCATGC
>CALACD010000573.1 GCA_937890445.1 uncultured Acidimicrobiia bacterium
CTCTGCAATTCTGAACCCTGCAATTCTGAACCCTGCGGCGGTAGCCGCTGCATCGTTCGTTCGACGGATCGCCCGCGAGGCGGTCCGTCGTCGTTCTGTCAGCTGGTCGTCGTTCTGTCAGCTGATTGTGGCCAAGGCGGCCCGCAACTCGGACGCATCGAAGACGTTGTCGATGCGTTCGACGATGATTCCGTTCCGGTCCACGAGGAACAGTGCGGGCTCGAATGTGAGAGCGAGGGCATCGATGGTAGGTGCGGTGCGAAGCCCCGGATCGCTGAGCCCGCTGCCCTCGGTGGGATTGGCCCACGGTTCGACGTGCACCATCACGATGCTGTCGAAGTCGGTGGCTGCCTCGATCAACGTCGTCAACACCGGCCCGCAGTACGAGGTCTGACAGAACGCCGGTGTGGCGACCAACAGGGCCATTGGTTCACCGTTTGCAAGGACGTCGGCCGCCGATCGCGTGTGATAGGGGCACGGACCATCGAAGAGCGTGCACACCGGATCCACCCCCATGGCATCGTCCAGTGTCGGCGTGGCCAGTACCGGAAATGGTTCTCCGGTGAGTGGTAGCGAGATCTCCGAGGGGTCGAATGCCTGCACCGGCAACGAGGCGGTGCGACCCTCGACCTCGATCTCGAGGTCGTAGATGCCAGCCTCGGGGAACGTGGTGCGGAGCGCGTAGTAACGCAGCAGGTTTGCGTGTTCGTGGGGCTCCTCGCCCACGCCTGGGTCATGGTCATGGGAAACCACCCGACCGACGACGCCGAGACGTTCGACGGTTTCCTCGCCGAAACGAATCGTCACCTGCAGCGGAACATCGTCAGCCAACTCGAGCGACGAGTCGGCGACGAGGCCGAACGGAACGCGCTGGGGGCGACCGGCAGCAATCACCCGATCGGAGCTGAAGAGGCCCACCACCTGCAAGGGCACCTCGGCCTGGCCGCCGCACGCAGTCGCAAGACCGGCCATTGCCGAGAGTTGCAGGAAACGCCGTCGACCCAAGGCGCCGGCTCCGGATTGGTCAGGGGGGAAGGACGAGTCGGTCACCAGGGACCACCGTATCCTTCCCACGGTGTCCGATGGTCCTCGCCCCCAGTCCGTGCCACGCGTGGTCTCCTTTCTGGTCAACGGGTCATCCGTCGAGCTGGTGGACAACGGCGACTCGTTGCTCGATGTACTGCGCGATGAACTGGGTCTGATCGGGACGAAGGACGGATGCAGTCCTCAGGGGCAATGTGGCTGTTGCACCGTGCTGGTCGACGGGGAGCCTCGGGTCGCGTGTGTCACCCCGGCCCGTCGGGTGGCCGGGCGAGCCGTCGTCACGATCGAGGGCCTGGCGCCCGAGGATCGCGCCCAATGGGGATCGGCGCTGTGTCGCACCGGCGGAAGTCAGTGCGGGTTCTGCACGCCGGGCATCATCATGAGGCTGGAGTCGTTGACTCTGCGCCACGAGGCAGCAACCGCGGAGTCCGTCCGTCAGGCGCTCCTGGCCCATCTCTGCCGATGCACGGGTTGGCAGACGATCATCGAGGCCTGGGAGGATCGAGAAGTCACGCGTCATCACGCCAGGGGCATGCCCGAGCCCGACTCTGGGCGCGACCTCGAGGCGGCAGCCGAGCGTGCTCGGCTCGAGGGTCACGCCGTACAGCGGATTGCTCCCGAGGTGGGACTTGGCCACGGTGGTTTCGCAGCCGACACTGCGCCCGCCGGGTCGCTCCGGGCCGTCGTCGACGAATCGGGTCGATGGTTCGTGGCCGAGACGTTGGCCGAGGCCCGGCGGAGAGCGGGCAAGACCCAAGGCCGCCGCACGACGGCCGACCACGTCTGGCCCCTCCAGGTCCCCGACGGTGATTGGGCTGCGACCCTGAGGACGACATGGGTGGAGCCTGCGTACCTGGAGACCGATGCGTCCTGGTGTGAACCGGGGGGTGAACCGTCGTCACCTCTGGCCAACGGCGGCGGGTTCGGAGCCAAACAACGCAAGGGGGCGCCGTGGTCGCCGGTCATGGAGGCCGCCCGTCTGCTGGCCGATGAACACGGTCGCGCCGTGCTCGCTGTCGCGAGTCGCGAGGACACCGTGCGATGGGGTCCGAAGCGGCCTCCCGTGGCCGGTGGGGTCCGAGCCGATGGCACCGGTGTGCTGCGGATCTGTTCCACCCCAGGGGTGGCCGCAACGATTGCCTTGGTGGCACCGGGACTGGTGGTCGAAGAGGTCGACGTCGTCGGGCCTGCGACGTCGAATGACCTGCGCGGAGCCGGGTGGGTTGAAGCGCTCGTGCTGTTGTCCGGCGCCAGCGATGAGGTTGGCATCGTCACTGCGCCGAACGGTGCTCGCGCTTGGGCCGAGGTCACTCCGACGTCGATACGGGTCGGGGTTCGCTGCGGTCGGACGCTCGATCATGCAGTCCTGAGATCGTACTGTGTCGGGGCCAGTCACATGGCCTACTCCTGGGTGACGTCGGAGGCCCTTTCGGTCGATGGGGATGGCGAAGTGCACGATCTGACCATCCGCAGTTTCGGCGTGTTGCGCGCGGTGGACACCCCGGAGATCGAGATCGTCGTCGAGCCCGATGACGGCCCGCCGATCAACGGCAGCGATGCCGTGTTCGCAGCCGTGGCCGCCGCCACCTGGCGCGCTTCCGGTCGACCTACGGAGTGGCCGGTAGGCTTGCTGCCATGAGCAAGCCGGTCGGTCCCTACACTCCCGTCGTTCGAGCAGGATCCTTTCTGATCACCTCCGGTCAGATCGGTATCGCTGACGGCGTCCTGGCCTCGGGCGGACTCGATGCGGAGTTCCGTCAGGCTCTGGCGAATCTGTCGGGTCTCCTGGTCGGCGAAGGTGCGTCGTTGGCCGACGTGGTGAAGACCACGGTGTT
>CALACD010000574.1 GCA_937890445.1 uncultured Acidimicrobiia bacterium
CTCGTTCCTGCTGTGGCGCCTGACCGGCGGCAAGTCGCACAAAACCGACGCTAGCAACGCCTCGCGCACCTTGTTGTTCAATATCCACACCCAGCAGTGGGACGAGGAATTGCTCAAGCTGTTTGAGATTCCCGCCAGCCTGTTGCCGGAGGTGCTCGATTGCGCCGCTGATTTCGGCAGCACTGAGGCCCATCTGCTCGGTGCGGCCATCCCGGTACTGGGCATGGCCGGTGATCAGCAGGCAGCGCTGATCGGCCAGGCGTGCTTCGAACCCGGCATGGTCAAGAGTACCTACGGCACTGGCTGTTTTATGATCCAGAACACTGGCAGTACGCCGGTGATCTCGAAAAACCGTCTACTCACTACGGTCGGTTATCGTCTCAATGGCCAGGTCACCTATGCGGTGGAAGGCAGTATTTTCGTGGCCGGCGCAGCTGTGCAGTGGCTGCGCGACGGTATCAAGCTGATCAGCCATGCCCGCGATACCGAGGCCATGGCCGAGCAGACCGGCCCGCCGTGCCGCTGCCTTGGAATGCCCGCCGACCACGATGCGCACCTCACCCGAAGGTGGTTTCGGGTTCGACGACACGTTGGTGAACGAGGTGAACGCGCCGCGGTGATCGGCATGATCGGAAGCCCAGAGCGCCCGCATGGCGTGGATGTAGTCATCGGTCCTGGCCCCTCGCTGCTCCCACGGCACACCGAGCGCGTCGAACTCCTCTCGCAGCCAACCGACCCCGATACCCAGCTCCACCCGTCCTCCCGACAGATGATCCAGCGTCGCCACCTCCTTGGCCAGCACCAGCGGATTGCGCTGGGGGAGGATCAGGATGCCGGTGGCCAGACGGATCGTGGTGGTGACCGACGCCAGGTACGCCAACCAGATCAGGGGATCGGGAATCGGCGTCGACGCCGTCGCCGGCATCTTCCCGTCGGCGGCGTAGGGGTAGGCGGACTCGTAGGCGTCGGGATAGATGACGTGCTCGACGGTCCACAACGATTCGAAGCCTGCGGCCTCGGCATTGGTGGCGAGCTCGATGGCACCCGGGCCGTTGGCGAAGTCCATCGTGTTGGCGAACATGATCCCGAATTTCATGTGGCGACTGTAGTTCGCCGCCGGAGCTGCGGTCGCTACCGGCCGTGGGTCAACCCTCGCTGGTGTCCAGATTCCGGGAGATCATGATCTTCTGGACCTCGGAGGTGCCTTCGTAGATCTGGTAGACCCGGACGTCTCGGTAGATCTTCTCGACCGGGTAGTCGTTGAGAAAGCCGTAGCCCCCGTGGATCTGGATGGCCTTGGACGCCACTCGTTCTGCCATCTCCGAGGCGAAGAGCTTGGCCATCGACGCTTCCCGAGCACACTCCAGCCCGAGGTCGCGCATCTGGGCCGCATGGAGGTAGAGCTGCCGGGCCGCTTCGACCTGGGTGGCCATGTCGGCCAGATCGAAGGCGATGGCCTGGTGTTCGATGATGGGTTTGCCGAACGTGACACGGTCGCGGGCATAGGCGTGGGCCGCGGCCAGAGCCGCCCGTGCGCCCCCCGTGGCCTGAGCTGCGACCGCGATGCGGCCGAGCGAGAGGTTGCCCAGCGCGATGCCGAGACCTCGACCTTCCTCGCCCAGCAGATCGGTGGCCGGGATGCGCAGGTCGTCGAACGCGACCTGGCAGGTGTCGTTGGTCCGATGCCCCAGCTTGTTCTCCTTCGAGATGACTCGATAGCCCGGGTTGTCGGTCGGGGTGATGAAGGCGCTGATGCCCCGTTTGCCGGCATCGGGGTCCGTGACGGCGATGATCATGGCCAGGTCGGCTGTCGATCCAGCGGTGATGAACGCCTTCTGGCCGTTGATGACGTACTCGTCACCGTCGCGCACCGCTCGAGTGGTGATGGCTGAGGCGTCACTGCCGGTGTGAGGTTCGGTCAGGTGGATGCAGCCGAGCCACGCACCGGAGGTGAGCTTTGTCAGATAGTCCGTCTTCTGTTGCTCGGTTCCCAGCTGTTCGATGGCGGCCGCGACGGGCGAGTTGTTGGCCGCCATCACGTTGCTGATACCGCCGTCGGCGGCCGAGATTTCCTCGATGGCCAAGGCGTAGGACACGAAGTCGGCGCCGGAGCCTCCCCATGCCGGGTCGACCATCATCCCCATGAGGCCGACGTCGGCCATTCGGTCATAGAGCGAACGAGGGGTTGCTCCGTCCCGATCCCAATGGGCTGCGTGGGGGGCGATCTCCCTTCGTGCGAACTCGCGAGCGGTGGCTCGGATGCGTTCCTGGTCGGGGCTCAGTTGCATGATGCTGCCGATCTGGTGGGGAGAGGACGATCGAAGTGGTCCGTGGCGGGATGGGGGAAGGGGCCGGCGGCGGCTTCGTAGGCCGAACCGATGCGCAGGACCCGAGACTCGTCGAAGGCACGTCCCAGGATCTGCAGGCCCGTCGGCAACCCCTGCCGGTCCCGACCGTTGGGCACGCTCAGCCCGCACAGACCCAGATAGTTGCCCGCTCGAGTGAAGTGCGCCGGTGTCTGTGTCTCGTCGACGGTGGCCACTGCGGGCGCCGTCATCGGGGTGGACGGAGTCAACAGCGCGTCGTAGGGATCGAACACGGTGCCGAAGGCCGTCTGATCGATTCGACGTTGTGCCAACGCGCCAAGGTAGTTGGCAGCCGTGCAGGTCTTGCCCGGCACGCCACGGGCGCGCACGAACTCATCCAACTGCGTGCCCGGATCGTCGAAGAGATGACCGTGATGGAACCAGGCCTCCGCCGTCACGATCACGAACGTGAGTTCCTTCATGGCGTCGAACGTCATGGGAAGGCCGACCTGCTCGATGTGGGCTCCGAGGCCCGACAACACCTCGAGACTGTGATCGTACGCGGCCAGTACCTCGGGATCCGCCGCGCTGCGCTCGAGATCGCTGACCGCGGCCAGCCGCATTCCGGCCACACCTCGCTGCATCTGGCGATACAGACCCGAACGGGTGCTCCAGTCGTCGTCGATCTCGAGGGGGCTCCGACCCGTGAGCGTGTCGAACATCAGCGCCGCGTCCTCGACCGAACGGGCCATCGGTCCCGGGGTGTCGAGCGTGTGGGAGAGCGGCACGATGCCGTCGGTGGGCAGGAGGCCCTCGGTGGTCTTCAATCCGACCAGGCCGCACAGTGACGCAGGAATACGGACCGAGCCACCGGTGTCGGTGCCGATGGCACAAGCCGCCATCGACGCCGCAACGGCTACCCCCGATCCGGACGACGACCCGCCAGCGACACGAGGGGTCGTT
>CALACD010000575.1 GCA_937890445.1 uncultured Acidimicrobiia bacterium
CGGCGGCTCCTTGATGTCCAGGTTGACGACTTCGTGGCCCTGGTCGACCAACCGTCGCAGCGTGGCATTGCCGATGCCGGTCGATGCCCCCGTCAACAGCATTCGTTTGCCCATGATGCTCCCCACTCCTCGGCGTGTCGGCGCAGCGTAGGTCAGTGAAACCCGAGCGTCAGCTTCGGACCGTCCGACGAGCCGAACTACGCTCGCGCCATGGGGACAGCTCGAGCCGAAACAGCGTGAGATACGGACGGGGCGCAGCTCCCACCTTTCCGGTCGAGCGAGACGCCAAGCGAGCTGCACTGTTGGCCGCGGTCGAGTCGGTGCGAGCACCGCTGGAAGCCAATCGGGACGAAGCCGAACTCCTGCGTACCCTGCCGACGGCGTCGGTCGAGGCCATGCGCGACGCGGGGCTGTTCGGACTCAAACTCCCCACCGAACTGGGCGGGGCCGAAGCCGACCCCATCGTGCAGATGGACGTCATCGAGGCCATCACCCGCATCGACCCGGCCGCCGGCTGGTGCATGTTCATCACCGGCGCCGTTGCTGGTTCAGCCAGTGCGCGTCTGCCCGACGAGGCCATCGATCAGATCTTCGCCACGGGCCGGTTCCCGTCGTTCGTCGGCACGCTCAAACCGAACGGCACCGCGACGCGGGTCGACGGCGGGTACCGGATCACGGGTCGCTGGTCCTGGGGCAGTGGCCTGGGGCATGCCGACTGGGTCTCGGTCCTGTCCTTCGCCGACGACCCCAAGACCGTCGTGTCGGCCTGCGTTCCGATCAGCGACGTCACGGTGCACGACACGTGGCACGTCATGGGCATGAAGGGAACCGGGAGTGCCGACTATTCGCTCGAGGACGTCTTCGTGCCCGATGTCTTCGTCACCGACACGGCCCGCCCGGTGCAACAACGAGGCGGCCCCCTCTATCGCCTCGGCATGCCCGGCTTCGTCGTGAACGAGCACGCCATCTTCCCCCTTGCGCTCGCCGGTCGGATGCTCGACGATTTGATCACACTCGCGATCGAGAAGAAGCGGGGTTACGGCAGTGGGACGACCACCGCCGATCGTGCCATCGTGCAACGGCTGGTTTCGGAGAGCACGCTGCGGCTCAGAGCCTGTCGGTTGCTGGCCGACGATGTGCTGGGGCGTCTGCTGGCGGCGGCGACCGATGGTCCTCCTCACCCGGCGTTGCAGGCCGAAGCCCGGGCCGCGGCCGTGCGTTGCACCGACGAGGCCATCGAGATCGCCACTGCTGCGTTCCGCCACGCCGGGGGTTCTGCTGTCTACCTGGACCACATGATGCAACGCTGTCTGCGTGATCTGATGGTCATCCAATCGCACTTCGTGGTCGACGACAGCGCCTATGAGCAACACGGCGCCCTGTTGCTCGGCGTGAGCGACAAGGCGTCGATGAGCTGAGGCTCGGGGGAAGATGAGCTGAGGCTCTGGGGAAAAGGGGAGGGTCAGCGAGCCGGGGAGTTGGTGACTCCGAGCCGGCGCCGGAGCTCGGCCTCCAGGGCGATGGCATCGTTTCGATGGAACGAGGTCCCGAGGTAGAGCGGAAGTGCGGTTCGCACCAGCTCGCCGTTGCGTCGGGTGACGGTGAGGTACCAGTTGCTCGACTCGAGGTGGGGGTCGTGGGTGGCCTCGTGGGAGAGGGTGACCTGCAGAGCGCCGATGTCCGACGCCGGGATGGTCGTCGGGGGCTTGGACGATCGTTGGATCGACAAACCGGCGGCGTCGACGCGAATGCGGAACCGGCGGCCGATGTCGTAGACACGGTCGATGCCGAATCCGATCAGCAGGATCAGCGCCGGTACGAACATCGAGAACAACACCGCAGCCAGACCGTTCTGGGCCTCGGACACCGCGGCGATCACGGCGACCAGCACGACAACGCCGGTGACTCCGATACGAAATCGGAGACGATTTCGGGCCTGGTTCGGGTGTCGGGGCGGCTGCCACTCGAAGCGTCCGGGCCTGTTCGCCACCGCACCCTGGACCGGAATCGCGTCGGTTGGTCGTCGTGTCGTCGCCGACCCATACGGCGTTGCGGTCTCGCTCGGCACGTCGGCCGGGTGGGGCGGTGTGGATCGTTGGTGCTGATTGGCCCAGGCCAGCCAGCGTTGCAAGTCGGTCTCCAGCGCACCGATCACGTCGGCGTCGAGATTCCAGTAGGTGGCCAGGCCGGGTAGATCGGCGTGCCACGCGCCGCCCTGATGGATGACTTCGATCGACCACTTCCATTGGGGTCGGGCGTTGCGATGTCGGATTGCCAGTGTTGACGCGGTCCGCAGATCGAGCGAGTGCGATCGCTTCGGGTCGGCAACCGTGAGCGTGCCGCTGCGGTCGACCTGGACCACGGTCGAGCGTAGCTGACGAGAGCTCATCAGACCGAGGACGCCGAGCCCGATGAGCATCGCTCCCAAGACGATCAGGAAGCGAACGTTCGCCCCTGCGCCGGTGGCGAGACCGATGACGGCCCACCCCACCGAGGCGATACCTGGTGCGAACAGGGCCAGCAGCGTCATTCGCTCCTTGCGGGCCGCCTCGGCCGACACCGAGGCGCGCCATTCGAACACGGTTCCCTGAACAACTCCTGACACCGGCTTCCCTCCTCGTGACGAAACGAAGAGTACGAGAGGCATGAGGGGGGAGACAAGGGCGCCTCGTCCGACGATGTCGCAAACGGCTCGGTAGCTGTCAGTCCCAGTGCAGCCCGCCGTCGACGTTCCAGGATTGGCCGGTCACGTTCCGAGCCGCGTCGGAGGACAGGTAGACGGCCAGTGCTGCGATGTCGGAGGGTTCATTGGCCCGTCGGAGCGGAATGGAACGCACTGCTCGGGCCTCGGCCTCGTCGCGGGTCCCGCCCAAGCGATCGACCAGACCGTCGATCACCTGGTCATAGAGCGAGGTGCGAGTGACGCCGGGACAAATGGCATTGACGTTGATGTCGTATCGAGCCAACTGTTGGGCACTGATACGGGTCATCGCGATCACCGAACCCTTCGTGCCGGCGTACGCGACGTTGGAAGTCCCGCGATAGCCCTTCCCGGCGATCGAGGCCACGTTGATGATGCGACCACCGGTGCCGGCGTCACGCATCGATCGTGCGGTGGCTTGCATCAAGAAGAACAGACCTCGGTTGTTGACGGCGTTGATGCGATCCCAGTCGGCCTCGGTGACATCGAAGAATCCGAGACTCTTGGTCACACCGGCGTTGTTGACCAGGATGTCGAGGCGGCCGTGCTCGTCGACGACCTGACGCAC
>CALACD010000576.1 GCA_937890445.1 uncultured Acidimicrobiia bacterium
GGCGCCGAACTGCGAGCGAGCGGCATCGTCGAGTGCCCGCGCCAGCCACGGCTCGAGATCCGGGGCGTCCCAGCCCGGTGCTGCCTCGGCTCCGACCACCGACACGTGCGCGCCCGACGGCGGATCGGCAGTCAATGCAGCCGTCAACTCCTCCAGGACGATCGCCGGATCCGCAGTCGGTGGCAGCCGAAGCGAGAGTTTCAGTGTGGTCGATGGCCGCAAGACGTTGCCGGCACGACCGACGGGTGGCAATCCTTCGGCTCCGACCACCGAGAGCGCCGGACGCCATGTCCGGGCCAACAGAGCCTGGGCCGGGTCGTCGGTCATCAGTCGGAGTCCCTCGACCAACGGGAATCGCTCGCCGTCCCCCAGCACCTCGGCCGTGGCTCGGGCCTCGGCCACGCGATGGGGGGGAATCTCGACGTTGGCCGACTCCAACAGAACGCGACCGGTCGACGCGTCCTCGATTCGATCGAGCAGTTGGCGCATCAGACGGAACGAAGAAGGCACCAGGCCGCTGGCCGAGCCGCTGTGAATTCCCTCGGTCACCACGTCGACCGAGACATCGAGGCCGACCAGGCCCCGGAGCGAGGTCGTCAGCCAGAGCGTCTCGTAGTCGGCGCATCCGGAATCGAGGCACACCACCAACTCGACCTTCCCCAGTCGTTCGGCAAGGGCGGTGACGTGGGCCGGCAGGTCTGGGCTCCCCGATTCCTCGGATGCCTCGATCAGCAGCATGCACCGACTGTGGCTGCCGCCTGATGACTGGACGGCTTCGATGGCGGTGAGGCTGGCGAACGCGGCGTATCCATCGTCGGCTCCGCCCCGCCCGTAGAGACGGTCACCCTGTCGAACCGGTGTCCAGGGGGCCAGGCCTGCACGCCAGCCGGTCATCTCCGGCTGTTTGTCGAGGTGGCCGTAGAGCAGCACGGTGGACGAATTCGAGACTCCGAACGACTCGACCTCCACCACGATCAGCGGCGTTCGCCCGTCCAGGCGCTGTACCTCGACCGTGAGACCCTGGACAGGTCGGGACCGTATCCAGTCGACGACCTGGTCGACGGCAGCGTCGATGTGGCCGGCCGCTGCCCAGTCCGGGTCGAAGGCAGGCGAGAGCGCAGGAATCGCGATGTACTCCTCCAGTTGAGGGACGAGGTCGTCGCGCCACGCCTGGGCAATCGACGCCGCCGCCGTTTCGGGAACAAAGGCCATGGTTTTCCTTGGAGGTGCCGGCGGTTCTGGGAACCGGTGGATCAGGGCAGTGCGTCGCACGCTTCGAGCGCAACGAAGTACTTGTCGTAGAAGGCGTCGGTGATCTCGCCCTCGAGGAGGACGTCGAGATCCTCGGGATCGAGAGCCGACGTCAGGTCATCGGCAGCGCAGGCTGCCCCGTCGGGCGAGATGCCCGAGTCCGCGAGCTGCACCTCGAGCTGGGACCGCACCCCGTCGGTCAGCCCACACCCGAACTCGGCCCGAAACTGTTCGACTTCGAACGCGGCCGCCATCGGCCGGGCTTCCAACTCCCGTTCCAGACCCCCGAGGGTGTACCGGTCGATCAGGGCATCGATCACACACTCGCTCTGCGTTCGAGAAGCATCCGGATTGGTCAGGGCGAAACTGTCGACGAAGTCAGCCCGCTCGGGGCTCGCACTGCAGGCGACCAGCGCCAGGCCCCAGCACAACACAGCAACGCACCGGTTCATCGAAGCGGCGCAGAGAATCAGTTGATCATCTTCTCTCGGCCCTCCCAGTAGGGAGCCCGCAGCTTGAACTTCTGCAGTTTTCCTGTCGCGGTTCGGGCCAGTTCGGTGCGAATCTCGATCGAGGTCGGGCACTTGTAATGCGTCAGATTGTCCCGGCAATGGGCGATGAGTTGGCTCTCGGTGACGTCGGATCCGTCGGTGAGCACGACCAACGCCTTGACCGTCTCTCCCCACTTCTCGTGCGGCACCCCGATCACGGCGACCTCGACGACGGCGGGATGAGAGAAGAGCGTGTCCTCGACCTCGATCGACGACACATTCTCGCCACCGGAGATGATCACGTCCTTCTTGCGATCGGTGATGGAGATGTAGCCCTCGTCATCGAGGAAGCCTCCGTCGCCGGTGTGGAACCAACCGCCTTCGAGTGCCTCGGCGGTGGCATCGGGCTGGGCCCAATAGGACTTCAGGATGTGGTTGCCACGGGCCAGGATCTCGCCCTGGGCGTCGATCTTGGCTTCGATCCCGACACGGGGGCGCCGGCTCTGCTCAGCTTCTGGGCTCGTTCCAGAGAGCTGAGCTCGTCCCATTCCTGACGACACCGGTTCATGGTGATGAGCGGCGCCGTCTCGGTGAGCCCATAGATCTGGATGAATTCCCAACCGAGCTCGGTCTCGACCCGCTCGATGATGGCGGTGGGCGGTGGTGCACCGGCCACCACGATACGGACCGTGCCTCTACCCGGGATCTCGCCGTCCCAGTCCGCAGCTGCGTCCAGAACGGCAGAGACCACGGCAGGCGCTCCACACATCAGGGTCACGCCGTGCTCGTCAACGCGCCGGAGAATCTCGGCACCGTCGACCTTTCGCAGTACGACGTGCTTCACCCCCATGGCCGTGACGGTGTAGAGCATTCCCCAGCCGTCGCAATGGAACATCGGCAGTGTGTGGAGGTAGACGTCGCGATCGCTGACACCTGCCATCCAACCGAAGATGGCAGCGTTGGTCCACCGAGCCCGATGGGTCTGTTCCACGCCCTTGGGCCTGGCCGTCGTGCCCGACGTGTAGTTGATGGAGGCGGTGGCGTCCTCATCGGGCTCCCACGGCTGGGGGGTTCCTTCTCGCCCGTACCAGAAACCATCGGATTCAGGACCCATGATCCAGGTGTGCTTGACATCGATTCCGGCCAGATCGGCCTCGAGTTCGGGATCGATCAGGAGAGCCTCGGCCCCCGAGTGCTCGATGATGTACTCGATCTCGGGCTTGCTCAGCCGGAAATTGATGGGGACGAACACCCGACCATTGCCCGACACGCCGAAGAACGAGGTCAGCAAACGAGCCGAATTGTGGGAGACCATGGCCACTCGGGCCCCCATCTCCAACCCCAACTCGTCCATGGCGACCCCCATCTGACGTCGGATGTCGCCGAGTTGGGCGTAGGTGATCTCGCCGAGGGAGGGGGCGGGCTGATCCGGCTCATCGACGATGGCCACCCGATCGGGGTAGACGGCGACTCCTCGGTCGAGGAAGTCGTTGATTGTCATGGGCACCTTCACGGCTTCTACTCCTGCTGCTGATCGACGGTTTGCTTACGGAAGATCTGCCTCGACGGTAGCTCAGGAAGGTTGCTCCCCACGAACGATCGGGACACGAACCCCCGACTCGCCACCTCCTTGAATCGAGCGAGGGAGGGCCGATAGGAGGAGGTGCGTCCCAAGGCTCCGCCCGTTGTCGGCCAGGAATGGCTGACCACGTCATCCGTCCGCTCCCCCGTCACCGAGGATGGCGATACGGCGACCGGTGCCCGAGTCTCGGTCCTGGTGTTCTGGTCGGTGGGATGTGAAGCGTCATGGACCCGCATCCACGAGTTGACCACGCTGGCCGCCCGATACCGCCGACAGGTCGCTGTCGTTGGCGTCCATTCACCCCGCTTCGCCTACGAGCGCGACGTCGATGTCGTCAAGGATGCGATCGCTCGCCGCGGCCTGGCCGGTTCCGACTCGCCGTTGTCGATCGTCCACGATCCCCAACTCCTGACCTGGGCTCGATACAGCCCCGGCGGATGGCCGGCCACCGTGGTGATCGACCACAACGGGCGAGTCATGGGCGCGTCGCTGGGCCTGGACGACCTCGAGCCGGTGGCCGAAGCGCTGGAGTTGGCTGTTCTGCGGGTCCGCTCGACGCGATCGAGCCGGTCACCTGCCGTCTCGTCACCGCCCCTGACCGAGCCGATCGGGCCCCATCACTCGCAGAGCGCTGGTCTCGAGCGACGCGCTGGTCTCGAGCGGCGCGCTGGTCTCGAGCGGCGCGCGTTGCAGTGGCCGTCGGGGGTTGCGGTTCTCGACCGCGACACGGTGGCGGTGGTCGACAGCGGACGCGATCGGGTCGTGGTGCTGGCGGGCACAACCAGCGGCGTTGCCGAGATCGTGACCGTCTTCTCCGACCTCGACGGTCCCAGTCGGATCTGTGCCCTGTCCCCCACCGAACTCGCGGTCTCGCTCCCCGACGCGGGCAACGTGGTTCGCCTCGACATCACGAGCCCAGACGTCGGTCCGACGATGTTGTGCGAACATCTCGAACGACCCCAGGGCCTTGCCCTGGATGCCGACGGTTCGCTGGTGGTGACCGATGCTGGTGACGAACAACTGCTCCGGATCACCGACGACGGCAGGATCGGCATCATTGCCGGATCGGGATTCACCGGAACCAACGACGGCTCCGCCGGGTCCGCCGAACTGGCACAACCGGTCGCGGTGGCCAGGATGACCCACGGCTTGGCCTTCCTCGACGCGGCCTCGAGCAATCTCCGGGTCCTGGGCGACAACGGCCGGGTGCAGACCGTCACCAACAACTCCTTCACCGACTTCGGATTGGTCGACGGGCCCGCCCACCGGGCCAGCCTGCAACGACCGAGCGCTCTGGTCGCCACCGACGATGACGTCCTGTACATCGCCGATACCGGCAACAGTCGGCTGCGTCGGATGTCCAATCGCCGCATCACGACGGTCGGGCTCGCCGGACTCCGACATCCCGAGGACCTGGCCCTCCTTCACGATGGCCGCCTCCTCGTTGCCGACACCGGGAACCATCGACTCCTGATCGTCGACGCGGTGGCCCACAAGGCAACCGCCGTCACGATCAACGACGCATCGTCGTGAGGTACCGGCCCTACGGGGCCGGCCTTCAGTTCTCCAAGGGTCGGACCAGGGCCGCCATCTCGGCCAGTTCCGGTGCCCACTCGTCGGGTTCTCGAGTGGGGATCAGCACGAACTTGGAGAAACCGACGTCGATGAATCGTTGGATCGCGGCCGGGAGTTCGGAACGGGCGGGAACGATCTCGCCCGCGTCGGCGAGCGGGTTGCGAGCTGCCACCACGGCCCGCATCTGATCGGGGACCTCGACTCCGTCGTCCCGGTAGGGAATCAGCACCCCCCAATGGTCGTCCTCGATGGAGCGCTCGTTCTCGGCCAGGTGCTGCTCGATCTGGCGACGCCCGGCAACGACATCGGCCGGCGTGCAAAACGATGGCAACCACCCGTCCCCATGACGGCCGACCCGTTTCATCTCCAAGGGGGCCTGCCCGCCGAGCCAGACCTCGAGTGGGGTCTGTGTCGGCTTGGGCCGTACCGTCACATCGCTGATGGTGAAGCGCTTACCGACGTGGCTGACGTTGTCCTCGCTCCACAGTCGACGCATCAACGGCAAGGCCTCGTTGAACCAGCCGCCACGATCATTGCGTTCGACGCCGAAGGCCTGATGCTCGGCCGAATTGGCAACTCCCAGCCCGAAGGCGGGAAGACAACGGCCCCCCGAGAGCCGGTCCAGGCTGGTG
>CALACD010000577.1 GCA_937890445.1 uncultured Acidimicrobiia bacterium
GCGGACCGCCCCGGTGCGGCCGTGGAGCGTGGTGTGGCTCAGCGAGGGGGCATCCGGATGCCGCCGTCGACCCGTATGGTCTCGGCGTTCATGTAGGGATTGGTGATCAGGTCGACGACCATGAATGCGAGTTCCTCTCCGGTTCCGAGGCGCTTGGGGAAGAGTACGGACTGTCCCAGATGGGCCTTGAACTTGTCGGACTCCTCGCCCTCGCCGTAGATCGGCGTGTCGATCAGGCCGGGCGCGATGGTGTTGACGCGGATGCCGACGGCCGAGAGATCGCGAGCGATGGGCAGCGTCATTCCGACGATGCCGCCCTTGGAGGCCGAGTAGGCGGCTTGGCCGATCTGGCCGTCGAAGGCAGCTGCCGAGGCCATGTTGACGATGGCGCCACGGGATCCGTCGTCATCGACCGGATCGGTCTTGGCCATCGCGGCTGCGGACAGGCGCAACATGTTGAACGAACCGAGCAGGTTGATTCGGATGACGAAGTCGAAGTCGGCTTGGGGCATGGGGTCGTTGTTGCGGTCGACGGTGCGGGCGGCTCGACCGAGGCCGGCGGAGTTGACCAGGGCTCGCAGCGGCCCCATCTCGGAGGCGGCGAGCACGGCGGCTGCGCCGTCCTCCTCGCTGGAGACGTCGCACTTGACGAACAATCCGCCGACTTCTGTCGCCACCTTGGTGCCGAGTTCCTCGTTGAGGTCGGCAATGACGACCTTGGCTCCGAGGGCGGCCAGCTGTCGAGCCGACGCCTCACCGATGCCGGAGGCGCCGCCGGTGACGATGGCCGAGGAGTCGGTCAGGTTCATTCGAGGCATTTCTAGGTCCTTTCGAGGGCGTCAGAGCTTCCGGCGACGGTAGCGCTCGGCCCTTCATCGCACACATTCCCGTCACGTTGCCGGGTCGGCCTCGGCCGACGAGGTGCCACGTTGACGTGTTCGCTGTCACAGGGCGCCGCTAGGTTCATGGTCACCTTCCCCGACGTGTACCCAGAGCCAGAAAGTCGTTCCATGTCGGACAATCCAGCAGCGCACGATCCAGCAGCGCACGATCCAGCAGCGCACGATCCAGCAGCGCACGATCCGAGGTCCGATCCCAGGGTCGAGGCGACCATCACGCGGATTCGGGCCCTGCTCCGCAAGGCCGAGCGAACCGAGTTCCCGGAGGAAGCCGGTGCCCTGTTGGCCAAGGCACAGGAGCTGATCACCCGCCATGCCATCGACGAGGACGACCTCGACGATCCGGCTGCCCGTACCGGGGTGGGGCATGCTGCGGTCTCGCTCGAGGGTTCCTACACCCATGAACGAGCTCAGATCTGGGGCGCCGTGGCGTCGGCCAACCGCTGCCTGGTGTTGAGTGGCAAGGTACGGGGCAGCCGCCGTGTCGCCATCCTCACGTTGGTCGGTCGCCCGACTGATCGTCGCATTGTCGAGCTGCTGGCCGAGTCGTTGGAGCGTCAAGCCCTGCTCCGGTTGCCGGACCCGTTGGCGGGGGAGACGCAGAGTTCGATCGTCCGTCGACGTCGCAGCTATCTGCTCGGCTTCGCCTGGGAGATCAGTCAACGACTCCAGCGAGTCACGGACGATGCTGCTCGGCATCCCTCGACCGATCAGGCGTTCGCTCGGCGCAATCTGGTCATCCGCGACGAACTCGACACGTATGTCGCTGACGTGTTCACCACCCGTAGGGATAGGTCCCGCTCGACGCTCGACGCTGCGGCTTTCGGTGAAGGGGAGAGTGCGGCCACGGTCGCCGACCTCGGTCAGGCTCGACTCCGCCGTCAGCAACGATTGGGAGGATGAGGCGGGGAGACCTCTGCCCGGAGTTCGGCGCCGTGTTGATCGAGGACCGGGGGCGCCGCATGGACGCCCGTGGGTGTTGCCGAGAACTTGATCGGACAGGCAACCTCGATCGTGGGTCGATGGTGAGGATGGCGGACCTCGACCAACATCTGGCGGGCAGCGACATGGGGGTCGACGGCCCAATCCTGAGCCGTCAGCACCGGGCCGACCGGCACTCGTCCACCCAGAAGCGAGACGAGTTCCGCGGTCGTGTGCTCACGAGCCCAGTCCGCCACTGCCGAGTCGACCACATCACGATACGCGGCCCGCGTCGTGAGGTCGGTCAGGCGAGGATCAGCCAGCAGGTCCGGGCGATCCATGATCTCGCACAGTGGCTGCCAGTGGGCGGCAGTGGGCGCAGCCACGGCACAATGGCCGTCGGCCGTCTCGTAGACGTCGAAAGGGGTGACGTCGGCGCTGCTGTTGCCGGAGGGCTCGTACCGAAGACCCTCGTAGTCCCACATGGTCTGGGCTGTCGAGCACAGCGCCATGACGGCGTCGACCATGGCAACATCGACGAACTGGCCCTCGCCGGTCTGGCGGGCATGGAGGACGGCAGAGACCAGTCCGAGGGCGGCCATCGCGGCCGGGAAGATGTCGCCGACGAGCGGTCCGGCCCGCAACGGATGCTCGGGATCTTGTCCGGTCATCGACACAAGACCGCCCATGGCCTGGGCGATGATGTCGAACGCCGGCCAATCGGCGTACGGACTGGCCCCGGTCCGTGGGTCGCCGAACCCGCGGATGGCCACGTACACCAGTCGAGGGTTGTGTTCGTGCACGACCTCCCAACCGACGCCGAGCCGATCCATCACGCCCGACCGCATGTTCTCGATCAGGGCGTCCGCCGTGGCCACCAACCCGAGATAGACCTGCCGGTCGTCGTCGTCGGCCAGGTCGAGAGCGATGCTCTTCTTGTTTCGGTTGCGGGCCGAGTAGCGGCCGCCGTAGGGCCCAGAACCGTCGTCGAGGTGGGGCCGGCTGAACCGAGTGAATTCTCCCGCCGGCGGTTCGACCTTGATGACCTCGGCCCCCATGTCGGCCAGCAACATGGCCGCGTAGGGTCCGGCCGCGGCGTGGGACACATCCAGGATGCGCACCCCCTGGAGAGGCCCGGTGGGCCGATCGATCATGGGGGCAGGCACGGGTCAGTTCCCGTCGACGGGGTGCAGCACGCAGAGGTGGGACAAGACCTCGCCGGTGCCGTCGGCGCCCATGGCCCTCGGGGGCTGGACCGCGGCAACACCGCCAACGGTCAACATCACCGCAGCGACACCTCCTGCCGGTGACAGAACGATGCGTCGGTCCCCCGCGGCAGGGGGTTGGGGAGCCGGGCTCTCGTCGATGCCGAGGTGGAGCACCGCCGCGAGCACGCCCAGGCCGACGGCGATCCACCACACCGTGGTGTAGCCATCAGGCCGATCGGCCAGTTCTCCGCCCAGCCACACCCCGGTGAAGGAACCCAACTGATGAGAAAGGAAGACGATGCCGAACAGGGTGCCAGAGTGCGTGGTTCCGAACTGGCTGGCCACGATGCCTCCTGTCAGTGGCACCGTCGAGAGCCACAACAGGCCAATGGTGGCGCCGAAGGCGATGAACGTGGTGGTGGTGGCCGGGAGCAGGACGAAGGCGGTGATCGAGATGGCTCGAAGGCCGTAGATGATCGACAAGAGATACGTCTTGCGGAAGCGGCTGCCCAAGAACCCGGCGACCAACGACCCGATGATGTTGAAGAGTCCGATCAGGGCCAGTGCGAACCGGGCGTTGCCTTCGGATACGCCGACGTCGCCCCCGTACGCCACCAGGTGGATGCCGATGAACGTCACGTGGAACCCGCATACGAAGAACGCGGCGTTCAGCATGAGATACGACCGACTGTGGGCGGCCCGGCGGAGATCGGAACGAAGTGGCACTGCGGGCCGGGTCGACGCCTCGCCGGTTTGCTGTTGCTGATCGATGGCTCGACCACGCAGTGGCCAGGTGAAACCGGCAACCGTCACCACGACCATGGAGAGGAGCGAGACCGTGATGCGCCAGCCGTAGCGGTCCAACAATTCCCCCACCAGAGGCACCAGGACGAACTGCCCGACCGAACCCATCGCGGTGACGATGCCGAGCGCCATCGATACTCGCTGCGGCGGCGCCATGCGGCCAACGGCGGCCAGGACGACCGAGAAGCTGGCAGCGCCGGTGGCGATGCCGATTAGTACTCCGGCCGACAGGAACAGGACTCCGGTGCTCTGGGCCTGGGACATGATCAGGAGCGAGACGGCATAGCCGACGCCGCCGGCCCCGAGCACCCGAGCGGCTCCGAATCGGTCGGCCACGGCGCCGGCGAGAGGTTGGGACAACCCCCACAGGAGATTCTGGACCGCGATGACCAGGCTGAACGTGCCCCGGTCGGTGCCCAGGGTCTCGACGACGGGATCGAGATACAAGCCGAACGTCGACCGGGCTCCGAGGCTGATCGCCGTGATCATGCTCCCTGCCGCGATGACCAGTCCCAGCGATCGGCCGTTCAGTGTTCGCATCGTCAGCATGGCGAAACCCTATCGGGTGAGACAGCTCCGAGGCGAAACGAGTTGTGGCCTACAGTCCTGACATGGAGCTGCATCCCGACGCTCGCAGACTGGCCGATCAAGCGGTTCCGCGAGATCTGCGAACGGTACCCCTCGACGTGCTGCGAACTGGCGCGGCGGTCCAGGCCCGGGCCCGTGGCGATGGCCCGTCGGTGGCGATGATCCGAGAGGAAATGGTGGCCGGTGTGCCCGTCCGGCTGTATCGCCCGGCCGCGGCATCTGGTGCCGCGGTGGTGTACTTCCACGGTGGCGGATGGGTGTTGGGCGGGCTCGACAGCATCGATCGAACGTGTCGGCTGTTGGCCGATGGCGCTGATCTGACCGTCGTGAACGTCGATTATCGGCTGGCTCCCGAGCATCCGTTTCCTGCGGCCTTCGACGACGCCCTCGCCGTGACCCGATGGGCCGTGGACGGTGGCGGTGATCTTGGCATCGACGGAGCTCGGGTTGGGGTGGCCGGGGACTCGGCCGGGGGAAATCTCGCTGCCGCGGTTGCCCTCGCCTGTCGCAGTGCAGTTGCCGCCCAGCTCCTGGTCTATCCCGCTGTCGACGCGACGATGAGTTCTGCCTCGGCCCAGTCCTATGTCGAGGGCCCGGGTCTGGTGGCCGACGAAATGCGCTGGTTCTACGAGCAGTACGCCCCCGGTGTGCCCAGGGACGAGTGGCGATTGTCGCCACTGCTGGCCCCGGACCTGACCGGCGCGCCACCGGCCCTGGTGATCACCGCCGAACACGATCCGCTGCGCGACGAAGGCGAATCGTATGCGCTTGCGCTGGCCGAGGCCGGTGTCGACGCCACCTCGGTCCGGTACCAGGGGGTGACCCACGGGTTCTTCGGCTGGGGTGCCGTGATCGCTCCTGGTGCAACCGCTACCGCGCAGGCCATCGACTGGTTGTCGCAACGGCTACGGTCCGGACATCGAGGCCACGGGCCCCGGTCCCGTCAGGGAGTGGCGTAGCCCTCCGGGTACTGGATGAACTCGAACAGGATGCCCAGGATCGACGCCGGGTGCGAAAAAGTGAACGAGATGTCGTCGTCGAAGTGGCGACCGGCGTAGTCGACCATGGGCATGCGATTGGTCACGGGCTGATCAGCGACGAACCGAACCCCTTTGGCTCCCAGGTCCGACATCGTCTCGCCGACGTCGTCGACGGCGAACGCGATGTGGTGGAGCCCTTCCCCCCGCTTGGCCAGGAAATCGGCGATCACACCGGTGTCGGCGGTGGGTTCCATCACCTCGAAATCGACCTTGCCGACGCGGCACATCCGGAATCGCATATCGTACATCGGGACATCGACGATGGGTCCGATGTCCGCGCCCAACAGCTGCTCGAACAGGGTGCATGCCTGGTCGAGATCGCGAACTGCGATGCCGACTTCGGTGATCCTCTTGACGCTCATCGGTTGAAGTCGGGGCTGCGCTTCTCGACGAAGGCGGCGATGCCTTCCCGGCCATCGGCCGAGCCCATCGCCAGCGAGATCTCGACACCTTCCCGTTCGCCCGCCTCCTCGAGCGAGCTCTCGTGACCTTCATAGATGAGCCGCTTGGCGTGACCCAGTGCCCAGGCCGGTCCCGCCGCCAATTGTTTGGCCAGGTCGATGGCGGCCTGATCGGCTTCGCCGTCGGGGACGACACGGTTGACGAGGCCCCAGCTCTCGGCTTCCGATGCGGTCAACACGCGGTTGGTCAGGGTCAGATCGAGGGCTCGGCGAACACCGATGTGACGGGAGAGGAAGTAGGTCGAGGTCCCGTCAGGGGTGACGCCGGCCCGGGTGTAGGCCATGGTGAACTTGGCCGACTCCTCGGCGATGACGAGGTCGAACGCCGACACGATCGACAGGCCGGCTCCGCCAGCTGCGCCGCCGACCCCGGCCACGACTGGCTTGGGCATCCGGTTCATGCGGTAGATGGCGCCGTGGAAGTCGGTGAGCATGTCGCTGGCCAGCTTGGGAAGTCCGGCCCCGGCGGCATGGAACTCCTTGAGGTCACCGCCGGCGCAGAACACCTTGCCCTCTGCTGTCACCGCCACCGCCCGTACGTCGTCGTCGAATGCGGCTTCCAGCATCACGTCGCGCAGATCGCGGGAGAACGCCGGATTGACGGCGTTGGCTCCCGATGGCCGATCGAATCGGATGTGAGCGATGTTGTCTTCGGTGCGGTAGGCGATCGTTTCGAAATCCATGACGCGAATCCTACCTCAGCTCGCCCGCCGCCTCCGATCTGACGGCCCAAACGATGACGTTGTGCCGATAGGAACGGGCCCGTCGATCGAAATCACCTCCACAGGTGATCAACCGAAGCTCCGGCTCGTCGGTGTTGCCGTAGACCTCCAACGTCGGGAACTCGTCCTTGGCGTGCTGCTCGATCCGGGTCGCGACGAACGCGACCTCGTCGCCGTTGGGGTAGACCACCTCGATCCGATCACCGACCACGACCTCGCTCAGCCGATAGAAGGGGGCAGGGCCATCGGTGGAGTCGACGTGGGCGGCGACCACGGCCGGGCCGGTCTCTCCGGGTCGAGGTCCGTCGACGTACCAGCCGCCGCGTGCGTAATCCTCCGGAACCTCGAGCTCACCGTTGAGATCGAGGCCCAGAGGATCGAGCACCACTCCGATGCCGACCCGGGAGATTCGAATCTCCCGTGGTGGGCCCGATGGAACGGTCAGGACTTCTTCCGACATCGCCTCGGATGAGTCGGTTTCGTCGTCGTGCTCGACGATCTCGGGATTCGGCGACGTTCGGGACGCCGATTCGGCTACGGCCACGGAGCTCGGGCTCGATGCCGGAAGTGGTTCGGCCGAGCCTCGAGGCGCGGCAACGATCGCAGCACTCACCAGCAATCCCGCGCCCAACACCGTGAGGCCGACCAGCACCCGGCGGGATGATCCCGCCGGGACGCCGGCCGCTAGTTCACCCGCCGCTTCAGACGTTGCGTCGTCGGCTGAAGGCAACGATCGATGCTCCACCGAGGGCGGTCAGACCGCCGAGCCCGAGCAGGATTGCCAGGCCGGTATTCGTCCCCTGTGCGGTGCCGCCGGCGCCGGCGGCCACACCACCGGTCGGTGTCGCGGTCACCTGTGCGGTCACTAGGGCACCACAGGTGGCGGGCATCGTGGCCTCGAGCGGGAGTTCGTCGGTCAGGCTCGAACGGGCATCACCGTCGTACTCGCCCGACTCGTCGAGGTCGACGCCGTGCACGACCACGGTCCACAGGGACACATTCGCTGCCACCTCGGGATCGACGGTGAAAGTCCGCTCGTAGACGTAGGTGCCGTCAGCTTCGGCCACGGGGTAGCGGTCGATCGCAAGGGCGCTGTCTGGGCTCGTGTCGCCCTCGGTCGTGAGGGACACCTTCACCGTGCCGTACTGGCCGGCACCTTCCACCGTGCTGACGATGCCGTCGCCATCGGCGTCGGCATCGATTCCCGGACACGAGGCCTGGACCCCGACTTCGCCGTGGATGTGCTGGGCATGGACCAAACTCGGCGACAGACCGTTGGCCTCGATGCGAACGGTCATCTGATCGCCGTCGATGCTGACCAGAGCGGTGGTGGTGCCGTTGCCCTGGTTGGTGTAGATGCCGTCAGCCTGCAGATCTTGGGCGCTGGCCGGAGCGGTGACCCCGACGGAGATGGCGGCGACCGCGGCGGAACCGATCAGAAAACGGCGAACTCGTGATGTTTGGCTGTGCATGCTTCCCTCCAAGGACCCGGGGGCCTCCCGGTAGCCCACGACACTAGGTTCGGCGGTCGTCGGTTGTCGAGTCGTCGTCGTCCTGGCCGTCGCAGCAGCTGAAGTGGTAGACGTTGATCACGAAACCGAAGGGGTGGGCAATGGATCAGAAGCTCGAAGGCAAGACCGCAGTGGTGACGGGAGGATCGGCCGGTATCGGCTTCGGCATCGCCAAGACCTTTCTCGAAGCGGGAGGCAACGTGATGATCACCTCCCGAAAGGCCGACAAGTGCGAAGCAGCAGCCGAGGAACTGCAGGGACTGCCGGGCCAGGTGGATTGGCGGGCCAGCCATGTCGGCGATCCCGAGCAGGGAGAGCAGGTGATGAAGGACACGATCGAGCGTTTCGGATCGCTGGACGTCCTGGTCAACAATGCAGCCACGAATCCCCACAACGGGCGCAGTATCGACGTCGATGCCGGCAAGCTGGACAAGACCTACGAAGTCAATGTGCGAGGACCGCTCCTGTGGACCCAGCATGCCTGGAATCTGTGGATGAAGGAGCACGGCGGCGCGGTCATCAACATCGCGTCGGTCGGCGGTTTCACGACCAGCCGGGACATCGGCATCTACTGCATCTTCAAATCGACGTTGATCCACATGACCAAACAACTGGGGGCCGAACTGGGTCCGGGTGTTCGGGTCAACTGCATCGCCCCCGGGCTGATCCGAACCGACTTCGCCCGAGTGCTGTGGGAAGGGGAGCGAGGGGCTGAGGTATCCGAGGCACTGCCCATGAAACGACTGGGAGAGCCCGAGGACATCGGCCGGGCCGCATTGTTCCTGGCCGCTGACGCGACGTGGATGACGGGCCAGACCATGATCGTGGACGGGGGCGAGATCATCCGGGTCGACCTTCCCGAATCGGACTGAGGACCGGGTTCGCATGACCGACGTCCATCAGCTTCTTCGTGCGTACCGGCGAGGCGAGCAATCGCCCGTCGAGGTCATCGACGAACACCTGGCCCGCATCGAACGGCTGGAGCCGCACCTCAACGCCTTCACGGTCGTCGACGCCGAAGGGGCTCGTCGTTCGGCCCTGGAAAGCGCCCGGCGGTGGGAGCGAGGGGAGCCCATCGGGGATCTCGACGGCGTGCCGGTCACGGTGAAGGACATCGTCGCCATGAAAGGGTTCCCGACGACGTCGGGATCGGCGGTGACCTCGAACGAGCCGGCCGAGGCCGACTCGCCTCCCGTCGCCCGGCTCCGGGATGCCGGTGCGGTCTTCCTGGGCCGTACGACGACTTCGGAGTTCGGGTGGAAGGGCATCACCGACACCCCACGGTTCGGCCCGACCCGAAACCCGTGGGATCTCGATCGCACTCCGGGTGGTTCCTCGGGAGGGGCGGCGGCGTCCCTGGCAGCCGGGATCGGGGCCGTCGCCCACGGCAACGATGGCGGCGGTTCGATCCGGATCCCCGCCAGCTACTGCGGTCTGATCGGGCTCAAGCCAACGTTCGGTCGTGTTCCCCAGGCGCCCGTGGAGTCACCGTTCAGTTCGCTGGTGTCGAACCTGGGCTTGACCACCTCGGTCGAGGACGCAGCCCTGTTGCTGAACGTGATGTCGCGGCCCGATCTCCGTGATTGGCACTCCGTCCCCCATGACGGCCGTGACTGGCGGATCGGTCTCCAGGACGGCCTGGCAGGTCTGCGTGTCGGATACTCGGAGAACTTCGGCGGCGCTGACATCGACGGTGACGTACGAACGGCGCTGCGGGCAACCGTCGATGCCCTCGACGACGCCGGCGTGGCGGTCGTCGACGTGGGCCCGGTCATCGAACCCCTCCGCCCTCAGCTCGAGGGCTATTGGAAGGCGGGGTTCGCGGCCATTCTCGACACCATTCCCAGCGATCGGTGGGACGAGGTCGATCCCGGGTTCCGACGGCTCGGCCAAGAGGGCTTGAGTTTCACCATGTTGGAGATGGTGGCGGCCCAGGGAGCCCGGGCCCGGCTGGTCGAAACCCTGCGTCGCTTCCATCTCGAGCACGATCTCCTGCTCACGCCGACCATGCCGACCGTCGCACCCCCGATCGGCACCATCTACCATTCGGTCGAGTTCGATCGTTGGGATCACGGGGTGCCATTCACGGTGCCCTTCAACTATTCGGGCCAACCGGCAGTGTCGATTCCGGCCGGCCGGTCTTCGACCGGCCTCCCCATCGGTGTACAACTCGTGGGCGACCTCTTTCGAGAGGATCTGGTGCTGCGAGGGGCTCGGGCCATTCTGGACCTGCTGGGATGGAGCTGGACGGCGGCCCCGGTCGTCGGGGGCTAACCGACGCCGGGGTTGATCGGTGCGTCAGCCACGACCCTGGCATCGATCAGTTCGAGAAGCTCGGTCTCGCCCAGCCCGAGATCGCCGGTCAGGATCACTCGATTGTGTTCGCCGAACCAAGGCGAACGGACCATGCGATGGGGCTGATTGCCGATCAGGCGCCACGTGGGTCCGGTCTGACGGTACGGGCGCATCTTCGGGTTGGGGACCTGGACGAAGAAGCCTCGGTTCACCAACTGGGGGTCGTCCTTGATGCCCAGAGTGTCCAGCACCTGGCCGGCCGGGATCCCGCTGTCCTGCAGCACAACGGTCAGTTCTCGCGCCTCGCGGTGACGCGTCCAGGCTTCGATCGCTGCGTCCAACTCGTCGTGGCGATGCCGGCGTTGCGCGGTGGTGAGCGAGGAGAGATCGCCTCGATCCATCAACCGGCACAGTCGACCCCATTCCCGGTCGTCGCGGATCGACATCACGATCCACTGGTCGTCACCGGCCGTTGGGTAACAGCCTTGCGGCGCCATCGTCGGGTGGCGATTCCCCGTCGGCAACGGGTCGTCGTCGGTGACCGAGGCGGCCACGAAGGCCGGTCCGGCCATCGACGATGCCGTCTCGCGTTGCGCCATGTCGATGTGGCGCCCCTTGCCGGTAGCCAGCGACAAGGTCAGGGACAGGGCAGTGGCAGCTACGGCGTGGAGGCCTCCGACAGGGTCGCCGTAGGAGACTCCCGTCTTGTACGGCACGTCGTCGTCGCCGTACCCGGTGAGCGACATGAGCCCGGACATCATCTCGATGATGGGGCCGAAGCCGACGTGGTCTCGGAGCGGACCTGTCTTGCCGAACCCGGCCATCGACACCAACACGATCCGCTCGTTGGCGGCTCGGAGGATGTCGTAGCCCAGGCCCAGTTTGTCGAGCACATCCGCTCGGTAGTTCTCGATGACGACGTCGGCCTCGGCCACCAGGCGCAAGAACAGGTCGCGCCCGGCATCTTGGGCCAGATCGAGGGTCAGTGACCGCTTGGAATGGTTGTACTCGTTGAAGTAGTAGGCGCTGTTCCACGGGTCGGCGACCGCAGAATCCTGGGGAACCAGGGTGCGGATGTTGTCCCACGCCGACGGCGATTCGATCTTGATGACATCGGCCCCGCATTCGGCCAACAGCTTCGTGGCGTAGGGCCCGGCCCACATCATCGACAGGTCGAGCACCCGGAGACCGCGCAGAGGGCGAGGTGCCGAAGGAAGGTCGGAGCGATCGGGTAGGGGTCGAGGATCCCACTCCGGAGCGTCCCCAGGTTCCTTGGGCTCGGGTCGACTCCAGGAGAGCCCGGGAAACGGCCGGCCCGGCATCGTGACCGGGCCTCGCTCGGTCTCCACGTGGTCGAAGAAGCCTCGTTGGTCGTAGGCCTCGTCGGCCAGCAACTCGCGCGGGGTGCGTACCGCACCGAAGGGAACCCGGTGACGAGGGCTGAGTTCGGTCAACTCCTCCTTCGTGTGATCCGACATGAAGGCCATCACGTGGGCCAGGAGCTCGTCGTTGTGATCGGCCCGCGACACCGGGTCGGCAAAACGTTCGTCGCACGCCACCGGCTCACCGAGCAGTTGGAACAGCGCTGGGATCTGGCGTTCGAGGCAGCACACCCCGGCGAATCCGTCCGAGCATCGGTAGACACCCCAGCTGGCCCGCACGCTGTTGCCCGACCGGACGACGGGGGCATGGGTCTCGTATTCGCTCATGGCCCCGTAGAGCTCGGGCATCGATGCCGCGCACTCCTGCATCGAGAGATCGATCCAGGTGCCCAGACCATGACGCAGCACACCGAGGTGAGCGACGGTGGTTGCAGCCAGGGCGTGGAGTCCGCCGAGGAGATAGGCCTGGTCGCCGCCGGTTACCAGGGGCGGCCGGTGGGGTTCACCGGTCAGCGACATGAGGCCGCCGACGGCGAATTGCACGGCGTTGGTCGTGGACCAGCGAGCTCGAGGTCCGGTCTGGCCGAAGGGGGAGATCGAGGTGATGATCAGGGCCGGTCGGTCTGCCCTCAACTGCCGAGGGTCGATCCCGTTGGCAGACATCCAGCCCGGAGCCTGGTCCTCGATCACGATGTCGGCTCCGGCCACGAGCCCCGCCAGGCCGGCCTGGTCGACGGTGAGGTGAGACGTGCCGGTCAGGAAGAAGGTCTGCTCGTGCAGGGTCAACGTGTCGGTTCGTTGTTCGCTGCCGGCATCGCCAACGGTGACCCGGATGGTTTCGGCCCCGAAGCCTCGCAGCACCCGGGTGCAGAACGCAGCGGGCAGACCTCCTGCGATCTCCACCACTCGGACTCCGCTGAGTGGACCTGGCTCTTTCATCGGTGGCGAATCTAGGTCATCGGTGGCGAATCCAGGTCATCGGTGGCGAATCCAGGTCATCGCGTGCGATCGCCGCTTCGCCCGCGCTGGGCAAGGGAATCGCGTCACCTTCGGTGGGCAATGGACAGAACGACTTCGAGATCGAGCTGCTCCTCGAGGTGATCCGCCCAACGATCGAGCGTTGCGTCGATGCTGTCGTCGTAGCGGAGCGTACTGGTCACCCCGAGTCCCGCCAGGAAGGCAGCCCGGAACCGATCATCGGCGAAGACCCCGTGGACGTAGGAGCCGATGATGCGACCGTCGACCGACTGTGCACCATCGGGTCGGTCACCGAGCATCAGCCACGGGCGTCCGGTATCGGGGCCTGTGGTACGGCCGGCGTGGATCTCGTAGCCCACGACGGATGTTCCGGTCTCCCGATGTCGGCCGACGACTGGCCGAGTCACCTTGTCGGAAGCGAGCACGGTCTCGATGTCCAACAAGCCGAGCCCGGACGCGGTTTCGACCGGGCCTTCGACACCCAGAGGATCGGTGATCGTTCGACCCAGCATCTGGTAGCCGCCGCACAATCCGATCACACGACCACCTCGCCGTACGTGGGCCGCGAGATCGAGTTCCCAACCCTGGGTTCGGAACAAGGCCAGGTCGGCCAGCGTCGCCTTGGTGCCGGGAAGGATGACGAGGTCCGCAGGAGGAAGGGCATGGCCGGGTGGAACCATG
>CALACD010000578.1 GCA_937890445.1 uncultured Acidimicrobiia bacterium
CGATGTCGGCGATACCGACGGGGTTGGGGTGCACGCCTCCGGCAATCAGGCCGGCGATGTGAGCAGCGTCGAACATCAAGAGCGCGCCAACCTCGTCGGCGATCTCCCGGAACGGCTCGGCATCGATGGTCCGGGCATAGGCGGTGGCCCCGGTGACGATGAGTTTGGGCCGGTGCTCGAGCGCGAGGGTTCGAACCTGATCGAGATCGATTCGCTCGTCGCTCGGGGTCAACCCGTAGCCGACGAACCGGTAGGTGAGGCCGGACGCATTGACCGGCGAGCCATGGGTCAGGTGTCCACCATGATCGAGACTGAGCCCCAGAACGGTGTCGCCGTGTTCCAGGATGGCCTGGTAGACGGCCATGTTGGCATTGGCTCCCGAGTGCGGTTGCACGTTGGCGTGCTCCGCCCCGAACAGTGCACAGACCCGCTCGATGGCCAGGGATTCGACCTGGTCCACGATCTGGTTCCCACCGTAGTATCGACGCCCCGGATAGCCCTCGCTGTACTTGTTGGTGAAGACCGACCCCGTCGCCTCCATGACCGCGGGCGACGCGAAGTTCTCGGACGCGATCAGCTGGAGGGCGGTGTTCTGACGCTCGATCTCGGCGAGGGTCAGTGTTGCGATCTCGTCATCGACGAGTTGTGGCCAAGGCATCAGTGTGCTCCCTGGGTTGATGGGTCGACGGCCGGACCCCGACCATCGATTGCAGAGATCTTGTCGACACGGCGTTGATGTCGTCCCCCCTCGAACTCGGTGGAGAGGAAAGCATCGACGGCATCGAGCGCCACCTGGACGCCCGTGAAACGTTCGCCGAGGCACATGACGTTGGCATCGTTGTGACGTCGACTCATGCGAGCCGACGTGACATCGTGGATCGTGGCGGCTCTGACGCCGTGCACCTTGCCGGCAGCCATGCAGATCCCGATGCCACTGCCACAGATCGCAATCCCGAGTTCGGCCCTGCCATCGACGACGGCGTGTCCGACCTGTGCTCCGAAGTCGGGATAGTCGACCGACTCGGTGGAGTCGGTGCCGATGTCCACGACCTCGTGACCCTGGGCCACAACGTGAGCCACGATGTCGGCCTTGAGATGGAAACCGGCATGATCAGAGCCGATGACAAGCTGCATCAAGCGAGCGTACCGGGAGGACTGGTCGTCACCTGTTGGCTCGGGGCGGACCGGACCGTTCCCTGGCAACGATGCCACGAGCCCGCCCTGCGAGATCATCGAACACGTCGACCTGTGCGAAATGCCTCTCGGCCAGCGTTGCCACCCGGTCGGTCTGGTGGGGAGCCATCTCCAACACCAAGGCCCCCGATCGGCACAGCCAACGCGGCGCCGCCTCCACGATCGCCTCGAGGTCCTCGTAGCCAGTCGGCCCAGCGACCAGCGCAACCCGGGGTTCATGGTCGGCAACCAGTGCTGGCAGGACCTCATCGGCCGCAACGTAGGGCGGATTGCTGACCACCACCGACAGCCGGTCCTCCAGGTCGGGGCCCAACGCTTCGAACCATGATCCCTGGCCGATGTTCACTCGAGTTCCGAGTCGGCC
>CALACD010000579.1 GCA_937890445.1 uncultured Acidimicrobiia bacterium
GGTGCGTCTCGGGGGCGGTAGTCTGATTTGCCGTGGCTCTCTTGGTTCAAAAGTTCGGCGGAACGTCGGTAGCTGACCCCGACCGCATGCGTGCCGTCGCCGACCACGTGGCTCGTTGCCGGCGGCGCGGGGACCAGATCGTCCTCGTGATTTCGGCGATGGGGAAGGAGACCGACGAACTCCTCCACATGGCGTCGCAGGTCTCCAGCAAGCCCCCGGGGCGCGAGATGGACATGCTCATCACCGCCGGTGAACGCAAGGCGTGTGCGCTGCTGTGCATGGCACTGGCCGATGTCGGCGTCGAGGCGCACTCGTTCACCGGAAGTCAGGCCGGATTCCTGACCGACGGCAATCATCGCAACGCGAAGATTCTCGAGATCACTCCGGATCGGATCCGTGAAGCTCTCGACAGCGGTATCACCCCGGTGGTGGCCGGCGCGCAGGGCGTTTCGGCCGATCGAGATGTCACGTTCCTTGGTCGGGGTGGCTCGGACACGACGGCGGTTGCGCTCGCCCACGTCCTCGAAGCGGATCTCTGTGAGCTGTACACCGATGTGTCGGGTGTGTTCACCACCGATCCCAAGGTTGTTCCCCGAGCTACGAAGATGGCGACCGTCACCTTCGATGAACTCCTCGAGATGACGGCCACCGGATGCCCGAAACCGGCGATGCGGTCGGTCGAAGTCGCCCACAGCTATCAGGTCCCCCTACACATTCGGTCCGCCTTCACCTGGGAGCCGGGAACCATGGTCATCGATGACGTCGATGCGAAACACGCTGGAGAGAACGGAATGGAACAGCCAATCATCAGAGCCGTCACCCATGATCTTTCGGAATCGAAGATCACGGTGGCTGACGTGCCCGATCAGCCGGGCGTGTCGGCCAAGCTGTTCCGGGCTCTTGCCAACGACAACATCAACGTCGACATGATCGTGCAGAACGTCAGCGATCAGGGTCGAACCGACATCTCGTTCACGGTGCCGACCGAGGACATCGACCGGGCGGTCGGTGTCCTCGAAGCCGGCGTCATCGAAGCCCTCGGGGCCAAGGGCGTGTCGACGGACGACACCATCGGGCGGGTGTCGGTGATCGGTGCGGGCATGAAGTCGAATCCGGGCGTGGCGGCGACGATGTTCGAGACGTTGGCCGACAACGCCATCAACATCCAGATGATCTCGACCTCGGCGATTCGCGTCAGTTGTGTGGTCAAGTCCGACGACGCAGAGAACGCCGTGCAATTGCTGCACACTGCGTTCGGACTCGATCAGTAATTCCGGTCGAATCTTTTTCCGATGGCTCTAACGTTGAGACCATGAATCTTGGAATTGTTGGCGCCACAGGTCAGGTCGGGGGCGTTGTGCTCTCACTGCTCGCAGAGCGGGATTTTCCCCTCGGCACGCTTCGGTTGTTCGCCTCGGCCCGTTCGGCCGGTCAGAAGCTGACGTTCGGCGATCGGACCATCGAGGTCGAGGACGCTTCGTTGGCCGACTACTCGGGGCTGGATGTCGTCATCTTTTCCGCTGGGGGGTCGACATCGAAGGAGCTCGCGCCCAAGGTGGCCGCCGACGGTGCCGTCGTGGTCGACAACTCCTCGGCGTGGCGGATGGACCCCGACGTCCCCCTCGTGGTGGTGGACGTCAATGACAGCGACGCCGACCTTCGTCCCAAGGGCATCATCGCCAACCCGAACTGCACCACGATGGTGGCCATGCCCGTTCTCATGCCGTTGCATCGCGAGGCCGGCCTGAAGTCGCTCGTGGTGAGCACCTATCAGGCCGTGTCGGGTGCCGGCCTGGCCGGTGTCGAGGAGCTTGCTCAGCAGATCACCAAGGCAGGGGACAGCCGATCTCTCACCCATGATGGGCAATCGGTCGATCTCGGTCCGGCTTCGGCGTTCGTGGAGCCCATTGCCTACAACGCACTGCCGTGGGCAGGTTCCGGCGTCGACGACGGCACCGAGGAGACCAGCGAGGAACAGAAACTGCGAGGCGAGTCTCGCAAGATCCTCGGCATCCCGGACCTCCTGGTCTCGGGCACCTGTGTGCGGGTCCCCGTCTTCACCGGGCATTCCCTGGCGATCAACGCGTCGTTCGAACGCCCTATCACGCCGGATCGGGCACGAGAACTGCTGGCCGACGCTGCAGGTGTCGTGCTGGACGACGTGCCGACCCCGATCAAGTCGGCCGGAATCGACCCGTCGTTGGTCGGGCGGATACGTCGCGACGAGACGGTGGAGAACGGGTTGGCCATGTTCGTGGCCGGCGACAACCTCCGCAAGGGCGCAGCGCTCAACGCGGTCCAGATTGCCGAACTCCTCATCTGACGCAGGCATCCGACTCAGGCACAGCCGTTCCGGCGGCATCTGCAGACGCAGGCGACGGCGACGCACGCCAGTAGCGGTTGGTCGGTGCTTTCACGGGGGATTCTCGACGTAGCGACGCATGGCATCGTCGAGTGATAGATCGATCTGGTTGGCCAAGGAGGCCAGCCAGGCCAGAACATCGCCCAGCTCGTGGAGTTGTTGCTCCCGGGTCCCTTTGCGAACCGCTTGAGCCAGTTCTCCGAGTTCCTCACAGAGCCAGGCCACCGTGGAGGGCACGCCGCGTGCACGGTCCGCTTCTCCGTAGTGCCGCTCGACCAAGTCTTGCACCTCTTGCAATTGCATGGTCCCAGCATTGCCGATCAACAGGGCATTGCCGGTCGACAGAACGAAGATGGGTACAGCAGGTAGAGTCCTTGGGTCAGGTCAGACCATCAACTGGTCGTCGATCAGCGTGCGGTTGGATCGGGCGTTCATCAGCCAGCCGATGCTTCGACTCAGGACCAGTGCCGCCGGGCGAACCGCCAACGGCTCGACCAACGGTGGTACCGGCAGCCAGAGTTGGCGTCGAGCCCAGCCGGGCAACAGGGTGACGGCGGCGGCAGTGATGATCCCGTAGCTGCCACGCACCCAGATCGAAACGGGCGGAACGAGTAGGAACCGCACGGCCTCGCGAGCCTCTGGCCCTGCGTGGCATTCCGGACCGAAGGCCTCGAGTGCGGTCTCGAGTTCGGCCACGGTTGTCGGCGGTTCCTGTGCCCCGAGACGCCGCGCCACTTCCGCCATCTCGGCCACATACTGGTCACGCTCGCTGTCGCGAAGCTTGCCGTTGCCGAAGCGGTCATAGGCCCGGAGGAAGCTGTCGACCTCGGTCAGATGCACCCACAGGAGCAAATGGGGATCGGTGGCCCGATAACGGCGTCCGTCGGGAGCCACGCCCTCGACCCGCTCGTGGATGCTGCGAACTCTGGCGATCGACTGCTCTGCGGTCGCGGTCGTGCCGTAGGTCGTTGCCGCGATGAACCGGCCCGTGCGATGCAGTCGTCCCCATGGATCGCGTCGGTAGTCGGAATGATCGCCAACACCGGCCATGGCAAGGGGATGCAGCGTTTGGAGCAGCAGGGCTCGCAGACCTCCGATGAGCATGGCGGCGTCGCCGTGAACACGCCAAACGATGCTGTCCGGCCCATGCAGACCGGTGTCGGTGGCCGTTGCCAGCTCGTGAGGTTGCAGAGCTTCGTTGCCGGCGATGGCCTGTCGCAACCAGTCGCCTCCGCGTTGTTGGACGACTGCCATGGCTTCACCGATCATGTCCACACGGTAGATGGTCAGTATGACCGGTGATCAGTCAGGTGGACGGCCCGGTGCTGTCCGGCCGTGCAGCCGCCGCGGTCACAGCGGCCTGGCGAGGCCAGCAGGTGACATGGCACGTTCGGTCGCCCGACTGTTCTGTGTTGGTCGGGTTGGGGAGATTTGAACTCCCGACCTCCTCGTCCCGAACGAGGCGCGCTACCAAGCTGCGCCACAACCCGTGTTGCGTGAGACGAGATGCTAGCGGGAAGCCACGGACTTCACCTGCAGAATCCGGTCGTCGTCACGAAGCGACGGAAACGTCCTCGTAGTGGGTGTCGCCGTCCATCAGACGCAGCACCATTCGACGTAGCCGTAACGGGTCGAGCGGCTTGACCAGCCAACCCTCGGCCCGAGCCTCCTGAGCGACGAACACATCGGCGCTGCGATCCAACAACAGTGCGACCGGTCGATGCATCAGTCGATCGAACCCCTCTTCTTGGCGAATCGCGAGACAGGTTGCAATGCCGCCCATGTTGCCGATCTGAAGGTCGAGGATGACGAGATCGGGTTCCTTGGCCTGGATCACCGGCAGCACGTCGGTGCCGGCCCGAACCCGCCACACCGAGGTTTCCTCGCTGGCCAACGCAGCGTCGACCTCGTTGTAGACAGCATCTGAATCCGTTGCGAGAAGCACTCCGATCACTCCAGCAGACTACCGCTTGAACCGTCGATGCCGGTGGGACGGTGCTCGCGTCTCGGGGCCCTGACGGTTTGCCCGGAGCATTCCAGCGCTACCATCTGCTACCTGGCATACCGCGCTGCCATGGCATAGGGAGGTCGGTCCGTGCTCGACATCAAGATCGAAGAAACCGAGAGTTACACCCTGTGCAGCCCGTCCGGCGAGCTCGATGCCTACTCGGTCGGTGCCTTCCGGGAAGCACTGGGCGGGTTGGTGGGTGTCGAGCGATTGCTGATCGATCTCTCCGGCGTGCCATTCATGGACTCGGCTGGGCTCGGTGCGCTCATTGGTGGTATCCGGCGAGCCCGGGAGGCCGAGGGCGATGTTGCCGTCGTCTGTGACCGACCGGCGACGAGTCGTCTGCTCCACACGACCGGGTTCGATCGGATCGTGCCGGTTGCAGAGACCATCGAGGACGCGCTCGAGGCCCTGGACGAAACAGCGGCCGACGAGTAGCCCTTCGTCGTCAGCCCTCGGGCAAGTCGTCGAGCTGATCGGCGATGATGGCGATGGCGGCCAACGAACTGACCGGGATGGTCTGTTCGTCGACGAGCGACGTGGGCAGCGCCAGTTCCCTGCCCAACGCCTCGATGAGGTCACGTTCTGCCCTGGCCAGGGTGGCCAATTGCGCCAGGTTCACGTCGAGCGCGGCCGTAGAATCGGCCCGAATCCGATGCGGACCCACCAACTCCTGGGGCGTGAGGCGATTGGCGATCACGAGAGCGACCGGCAGTTGGCGGTCCGCCATCGCTGTGGCCAACCATCGGGCAGCATCGATCGGATCGCTTCGGGGAGAGGTGACCAGCACGTATCCGGTCGCAGCGGATCTCAGGATCTCCGCCGATCGTGATGCTCGTTGCCGGAACCCTTCGTCCATGCCCTGGAAGGCATTGAAGAACTCGATGACGTCGGTCAGCAGATCCGAACCGACGACTCGTCCCATGGTGCGAACCGCCATCTGGCCGGCCGCGTTCATGACACCCCGGAGCCCGCGTTGAGGCGCGAGCACCGTGCGATACAACCGATGATCGACGAACCGAACGAGCCGGTCAGGGCTGTCGAGGAAATCAACGGCGTGCCGAGATGGTGGAGTGTCGATGACCACCAGATCGAAGCGAGGATCGAGGTGGAGGTCGAGGAGCCGCTCGCTGGCCATGAACTCGTTGGTCCCCGACAAAGAAGATGTCAGGTGCTGGAAGAGTCGATTCGAGAGAATGCGTTCGGCTTGTCCTGAGTCCTTCGACTGGGCGTTGATGATCGCCTCGAAGGTGACCCGAGGGTCGAGCATGGCGGCCCACAGCTCGCCGCTCCAGGCGCCGTCGAGCTGTCGCGGCTCGTTGGTCAGCCCGTCGGAGAGGCCGACCGCGTCCGCCAGACGGTGAGCTGGGTCGATGGTGAGGACGACGGCCCGCCGCCCCCGCCGAGCCCCGGCCAGGGCGATCGCCGCCGCTGTGGTGGTCTTGCCGACACCACCAGGGCCCAGGCAGACGATCACTTGTGAACGAGTCAGGAGCTGTCTCACGAGGGTTCGGTCGGTGATCCCAGGTACGGGAGTCGGGTCAGCTCGTCGTCGAGGGCGTCGGCGAGCATGGTCAGTTCCCGGAGGGTGATGTCGGTCGTGAACAAGAACGGGAGATGGAGCAGCGGCAGAGCCAATTCGGCCGACAGTCGACGAGACTGGATGCGTTGGGCGCTGATTCGTTGGAGACGATGTCGGGCCGCCTCGGCCCGGGCCTTGCCGATCTTGGTCCGAATCGGGCCTGCCTCCAGACGTGACAGCTCCACTTCGAGGCCAGCCAGCTCGGGCCAGCACCCGTTCAGCACCATCGGTCCCAGTTTCACCCCGACCTCTTCCTCGAGGCTGTACGCCGTCTCGATCAGCTCGTTCACCGGTGTGTCCTCGGGGAGCGCGACCAGCATCACCTGACATCGCTTGTCGTCGTTCAGCAGGGCGAGTGCTCCGAGCGCCTGCTCGCGTATCGGACCCGAAGTGCTGGAACCTGCGAGACCGGCCGGCGCTCTGAGGAAGGTCAGGGCATGTCCGGCTGCGGGCGCGTCGACGATGATGAGGTCGGCTTCGCCCGACTCCTCGAGCTGTCGTATCTTGCCCAGTGCCAGCAGATCGCGGATGCCGGGGGCTGCCGTCGAGACGACGTCGACCGTTCCGTTTCGGAGCAGGCGACCACTGATCCTCTCCAGACCGTGCGAACCGAGATACTCCACCAGCGCTTCATCAGGAGTGATCCGTCGCGCTCGGAGACGACCTCCGGTGCTGGCCTCCCGATGGAGTTCGATGTCGTGGTACGCCAGAGTACCGACACCGAATGGGCGACCGAGGCTGCTGTGGCCTTCGAGTTCAACGGCGAGGGTGTCGCGTCCGCTGCGAGCAGCCGCGAGTCCTATCGTTGCGCCTAACGTGGTCTTCCCGACCCCGCCCTTGCCGGCCACGATCAGGACACGACATGAAGAAAAGAACTCAGACACCGGCCCGGATCGTACCCTGTCGGCCGGGTGCCGCTCTCGCTCTGGGTGTTCTGCTCGCCATTTTCGGTGGGCTCTCCGCCCTGATCGTTCCGCCGGGGGCTACACCGGCCGCTGCAACCGACGCGGGGGAGGGCGATGGCTCGGTCGAACTGATCGAGGACAACCAGGTTCGGATCATCGAGGTGTCGGGTCTGCTCGACGCCGTGGTGTACGACTTCTTGGTGCGAGAGCTGAACAGTGCGGAACGTGATGGAGTGCTGGGCGTCCTGCTGCAGTACGACAGCGCAGGCAGCGTGCTGAGCAGCGAGGATTTCAACGATCTTGCCACTCGTCTTCGCGACTCCTCGATTCAGGTTGGTATCTGGGTCGGACCCAGCGGTTCGAGCGCGCTGGGTGGATCGGCCGAGCTCCTGGGGGTCGCCGATCTGGTGGGCGTTGCCGTTGGTTCTCGTATTGGTGAAACCGGTCCCGTTCGGCTTCCCGAAGCCGAGTTCCCGCCGGCGTTCGGTGAGGCGACCACTCGCCTGCAGACCACATCGATCGGCGCCGTCGACGCCCTCGAGCTCGGAATCACCGACACCGACCCCACATCGACGTGCGTCGAGATCGAATGCTCGCTCGAAGAAGTCTCGGTCCTTCGGGAGTTCCTCACGCAGTTCGATGGATATCGGTCTCCGGCCGACACCTCCGATACTTCGCAGCTCACCCAACCGCGATTCGTGCAGTTGCCGATCACCGGCCAGTTGTTCCATACGGTCAGCAGTCCCGAGGTCGCCTACCTGTTGTTCGTGGGTGGCCTGGCGTTGTTGATCTTCGAACTGTTCACCGCCGGCGTCGGCGTGGCGGGCAGTATCGGAGCGTTCTGCACCATCTTCGGTTGCTACGGCCTTGCCGCCCTGCCCGCGAGACCGGTCGCCATTGGTCTGTTGGTTCTTGCCCTTGTGGCCTTTGCCGTCGACATTCAGACGAACATGCCCCGGCTGTACACCGCCGTCGGCATGGTTCTGTTCGTTCTCGGCACCTGGTTCCTCTACGACGGCTTCGATATGTCGTGGGTGACGATGGGCGTGGGGGTCGTCGGTGCCGCCCTCTACGCCTACACAGGGATGCCCTCGATGGTCCGGACCCGCTTCTCCTCACCGACGATCGGGAGAAGCTGGATGATCGGATCCACGGGTGAGGCCGCTACCGACGTTGCTCCCGAAGGGACAGTACTCATTGACGGAGCACCGTGGCGGGCCCTGACCAACCGGGCCACGCCCCTGAAGGCGGGTGACACGGTGCGAGTGGTCGGCATCACTCGGATGGTGCTCGATGTCGAGCCCGAGTCGGGTGGGGCGAAGGATTATCGACAGAGAGGTTGATCCCGCGGCCTCGGCCTTGTCTGGCCCACCGCGATTGGCCCTTGTGTCCTGTGTGACATCGGGCATAGTGTCCAGAGGGTGGAAGCAGAAGTGGGACAGCGATGAGCGCTCTGGGAGCAGAGTCGCTCTGGCAACAGTTTGCGGCCTGTCGTGGGCCGAATCAGGTGATCTTCTTTCCGCCCCCTCGACTGGAGCGGCGATCGGAGAAGAGGCTTCGAGAGGCTCGAGCCAAAGAGATCTGTCAGTCGTGCAGCGTTCGGAAGGACTGTCTGGCCTACGCACTGACCATTCGTGAGCAGCACGGCATCTGGGGAGGACTGACCGAATCGGAGCGTCGTGAGTTGCTGGTTTCCGACCAGGCGTAGCGAGCTCGTTCGAAGTCAGACCGTTCGCTCCGAGTCAGGCAGAGGGTAGGAGTCAGACAGAGGGTAGGCGCGGCCCGGGCAATCGAAGATCCTCGCGTCGCCTGGTCATGCCGGTGCGGTCGAACCAGTTGAGGATCGGCAGGACGTACTTGCGGGATGTCCCGAGAAGGTCTCGTACCTCGGCCACGGTGACGCCGTCCGGTTGATCCCGCAAGGCGACCGCCAGACGCCGCGCTGCTTCCTGGAGGGCAACGGCAGCGAAGAAGACCCCGTCTTGTTCGACGACGGTGCCCCGGCGCACGAGCTCGCGTACCTCGGCCCGGTCGTAGCCATCAGGCCCTGGTGGCGCGAACGGTGCCGCGGTCAGTTCGCCCAACCACGGATGGTCGGCCAACGGATCCTCGGGCTCGCCCAGCACCGCTCTGCTGTTCTCGATGCTGACGTCGTCGACCAGCGAAAGGACGGCCCGCTCACGTTCGTCGAGCGATGCCAGATCGAGACCGAGCGGACCGGCGTCTTCCACCCGAGCTCGCACGGACTGGATGATCTCCTCGAGGAGGGTCGCGTCGACCACCCACGGACCGACGGTGGGTGCCATCTCGACACCGGTCAATCGTCGGAGCTGGTCGACATCGATCCAACCTCGCTCGGCCACGACCCGTTCCACCGACCGGTCGGGTACGGCCCGACTCGCCGGTCGTTGCGGATCGATGTCGAGCAATTGGCCGCCGCCG
>CALACD010000580.1 GCA_937890445.1 uncultured Acidimicrobiia bacterium
TGTTGAACATGACCAACCCGTCGACGGGAGCGAGCTCACCGGCGATGGTCAGCAGGGTCGTCGTCTTCCCCGCACCGTTCGGGCCCAGCAGACACACCACTTCGCCCGGCTCGACCCGCAGGTTCACGGCCTGGACGACCTCTCGTCCCAGATAGCCGGCCTTGAGCAGTCGCGTCTCGAGAAGGGCCGTCACGACGTGCCTCCCTTGGCTGCCGTGACTGCCAGGGTCACGGATCCGTCATCGTCGTCGATGTCGTCGGTCTCGTCCCCGAGATAGGCGGCGATGACGACGGGATCGACCTGGATCTCCTCGGGGGGCCCGGACGCGATGAGGTTGCCGAAGTCGAGCACGATCACCTCGTCGCAGACGCCCATCACGAAGTTCATGTCGTGTTCGACGACCAACACTGCCATGCCCCATTCGTCGGCCAGGCGTCTCACCACCCGCGCCAGTTCGGCACTCTCGGCCGAACTCAGACCCGCTGCCGGCTCGTCGAGCAGGATGACGCTGGGGTGCATGGCGACGGCTCGGGCAATGGCCAGCAGTCGACGCTTGCCGTACGACAGATCGTTCACGTCACGATGCAGGTCGTGGTCGAGTTCGAACTCGATGATGGCACGTACCACCTCCGGCGCGAACAGAGGATTCCGGGGCCAGACCAGGTCGAGCAGATAGGATCTGAAGTCCTGGGGGTCGGCGGCAACACTCAGGTTCTCGAACACGGTGGAGTCCTCGAACAACTCGAGCGACTGGAACGACCTCGCCAAGCCGCTGCGAGCCCGGACGACCGGCCCCTTCGTCGACAGATCCAATCCATCGAGCACGACACGGCCGCTGGCCGGCGCGAAGCCGCTGAGGGCGTCGATGAGCGACGTCTTCCCGGCCCCGTTCGGGCCGATCAGGCCGGTGATCCTCCCCGGCTCCAATCGGAAGCTGACATCGTTGACGGCCACGACGGCGCCATAGCGGACGGTCAGGTTCTCGACCGTCAGAGGTCGCGGTGGCACCCGGCTGGGCAGATCGGTGTCCGACTGCGGGGCCGAGACCTCGTCGAGCTGGATGATGTAGGGCCGGCCCCATTTCTTGACCCGCTTCAACAGCCGAGCCACCCGGGCCCACTCGGCGGCGACGCCATCCTTGTAGCTGAGCAGGGTGAGCAGAATGGCGACGCCGCTGATGAGCTGGGCCCAGCGGCCGACGTTGCCCCAGGTGGACTCGAGGACTTCCTGACTGAAGCCTGCGGTCGCCATGGTCGCGCCGACGAAGGCTCCGAGCAGGTAGCCGACACCCCCGAGCAGCGCGAGGCCGACGAACGTGATCGAGGCGAAATTGTCGAACGACTGGTAGCTGATGGAGCTGAGCCGGAAGGCGAGGAGAATACCGCCCAGGGCGGCGATGGCCGACGCCAACGAGAAAGCGAAGAGCTTGGCCACCATGACGTCGATCCCCAACGCCGCTGCTGCCCGCTCGTTGGTTCGCACTGCGATGAGCCGACGGCCACTTCGACCTCGACGGACGTTGCCGACCACGACCACGGTGAGCATGGTCATGAAAAGGACGAAGAGGCCGTAGCGCTCCGGATACTTGATGGAGCTGATGTCGAAGCCGAACAGATCGGGGTTGCCGACCTGGGTGCCCTGCACGCCGCCGGTGTAGTCACGATTCCGGAAGAGCATCAACTCCATGGTCGTGCCCAGTCCAAGGGTGACGATGGCCAGGTTGATGCCTCTCGTCCGAACTGCGGGGAGCCCGAACAGAACCCCCAACGGGATGGCGGCCGCCACCCCGGCCCCCAGGCCGAGCAGGAACGGGATGTCGTAGACGGCGACGAGGCGACCCGAAACCCAGGCCCCGAAACCGGCCATGGCGAACTGGCCGAGGGACAACTGACCGGCGTAGCCCGTCACCACGACGATCGACAACAGGACGATGGAGACGCCGAGCGAGACGGTGAGTGCATCGATCCACTTGGCCTGTTTGGTGAACATGATGAAGGCGATGACGCCCGATCCGAACAGCATCCAATCCCAGGACATCCGCCCGTTGCCGACCTTGGGAAGCTCTCGTAGGAAGTAGTCCCGCAGCGGCAACGACCGACCCCGGAACACCAGGAAGATGATGATGACCAGGAACGGGAGCGAAGGGCCGAGCCCCTGCTGATCGATGTAGCGACCGACCAGCGTCTGACCGATGCCGAGACCGAGCCCGGCCGCGGTGGCGATCGGGAAGGAACGGAAGTCACCAACCAGGGCCGCAGCAAGAGCGGCCAGGACCAACGAGGTCATGGCCGTGACCTGGAGGGTGATGATGGGTACGACCAGGATGCCGGCCATGGCCGCGATGGCAGATCCGAGCGCCCAGTTCAACAGGGCGATCCGATTGGGCGAGACGCCGACTGCGGCTGCCGATCGTTCGCTCTCCGAGACGGCTTCTGTTGCCAGGCCGAATTGGCTCGAGCGATAGAGCTGCCACAGCAGCGCAGCCGAACCCGAAGCGATGGCCAGAAGGATCAACCGGTCGGCCGTGATCGACACATCCGACCACAACGTGACCCGGCCGGTGGGAAGCCAGCTGGGAACCTGACGCGGATTCGAGCCGTATCGAATCACCACCCCGGCTTGGATGGTGATGAGCACACCGAGCGTGGCGATGACCCGGATCAGCGAGCTGGCCCGTTGCAGGGGTCGCAGGATCACCCAATGGGTGAGGGCCCCGAGAAGGGCTGACCACGCAATCCCGACGGCTGCGGAGGCCAGGAAGGGCCAGCCCTGTTCGTATTGGAGTTCCCACTGCACGAAAACACCGGCGATGGCGGTGGCCCCGAGTGAGAAATTGAGAACGCCGGTGCCTCGATAGATCGCAATCAGGCCCTGTGAGGCGAACGCATAGAGCGCCCCAACGCCGAGGCCCAAGAGTGCGAACCTGATGACCTCGTTCATCGTTTCCCCTTGTGGATGTGTCCTATCGGGTTCGCAGCACCATCGTGACGCTGCGATTGGCAGGTGTGACCGGGCCGAACCCGGTCACACCGTGGCAACCATCAGATCGTGCTGATCAGCCGGCGTTCCCGGTTGCGAGATCGCCGACATCCTCGAACTCGGTCGTCAGCGGAACGATCTTGCCGTTCTCCAACGTGCTGAAGACCACGCTCCGGTTGAACAGACGCTGATAGCCCTCGAGCCCGTCGGTCCACTCCTGGGTGAAGTCGAGCACCGGCACCATGCCATCGAGATCCAGACTGGCGGTGTTCGACGCAGCCTCGAAGAACGAAGCGGCCGTGATCTCGCCGTCGATCGTCTCGGCGATCTGGGTGAAACCGACGAACGCGGCCCAGGTCCCCATGCCCCCGAGGCTGTTGTAGTCGAGTTCAGAGGTGTCGAGGCCGGCTTCTTCGAGCGCCAGTCGATACTCGCTCCAAGGTGCGGTGGAGATGTCGGGGTACATGCCGGCCACGACATCGCCGTCGGTGGCTTCTTCGTTACCTGCTGCCGAGACCTCGTTCAGGTTGCCCTGCGGACCGTACTGACGGACCTCGGTTCCCGACTGGCTCCATGCAGTGTTCCACGTGATGAAGGGTGTCTCGCCGATGATGGCGATGATGCAGTCGGCACCGTTCCCGGTTGCCTGGGCCACCTCGGCGGAGTAGTCCTGCGCCGTTGCCGGCAGTGAGACGATGTCACCGAAGGTCTGACCGAGCGCCTCGATGGCGTTCTCCATCGGCGGCAGGAAGATCTCGGCTCCTTCGATGATGACGGCGTTGATGTTGAGGCAGCCGTCGTCGACGGCCTTCTTGATGGCACCGACGGCGTACATCGGCTGGTTGCCGATCGGGAACGAGTGCGGGCTCGTGAGTTCCGATGGCGTGATCGGACAACAGGGACCGAACCAGGTGATGTCCGACTCGGCGATCACGGGCACGATCGATTCGGCGAAGAAGGTGAAGGAGCCGACCACCGACACCATGCCGCCGTCCACGGCTTCACGAGCGCAGGTGGTTGCGACGGCCGGGTCGAACTGTTCGTCACACACCGTCACCTCGAGCGGGCGACCGGCGATTCCGCCGCGGGCATTGATGTAGTCGGCATAGGCGTTCGCCGTGTTGGCGATGTTCTGGTAGGTCGGACCGGCTGCGTTGAGCGTGGTGACTGTCATCACCTTGAGGGGCTCGCCCGTCGGTGCCTCTGCGGTCGAGGCGTCGGTCGAACCAGCGTCCTCGGCGGCATCGGATGAACCGGTGTCGTCGGCGGCATCGGAGCCACTGCCACCGCAGGCTGCGGCCACCAAGGCCAACGCGCCCAGCAGAGCGATCACCATTCGAAACGATCGCGAGTGCGACTCGAAGGGCCGAGTTCCATCACTGCTTTTCATGTAGGTCCCCTAACGAATTGAGCGCCCCGACTCGTCCCCACGAGACAACTGGGAGTGCTTTGGTCGAGTACCCGGGACACGTCCGCCGCGACTTCAGCGGATCCAGAGTTCCGAGCGGGCGTCATCCAACCACAGACGCCAACCGATTGCCATTCTCCTCTCGGATTACTCCTCCGACACCCCGCCAGTTGCTGCGATCGCTGCCCAGGAAGATCTAGGAGACGATCTGGAAGACGGCAAAGGCAAGGAGAACGATGGTGAGGAGGATGATGGCCAACGCGGCCACACCGTCCCGATTCGTCGCCTCGTGAACGGGCTCTTGGCGCTCGATGCTCATCCGTCCGATAGTAGGCGTGGTCGTGGTCGTGCGGGCAATGTCAGCGCGAACGGTGCGGCGTCGGAGCGCCAGCGGCCACATCGCTTCCGGCTCTCGCCGACGACCCGTCACCAATGCCGATAGAGTCCGGTGTCGCCTCTGGTGAAGGAATCCACGGTTCGCACCAGGTCAGGTCTGGACGGTTCGCACCATTCGAAACCTTCGGGACACGACGCTGTGCCAGCCCCAAGCATCAGGAGATCACCCAATCATGCCCAGCAACCGGCTCACCCCGCTCCAGGAATCGGAAGCACGACGCATCGCCGCCGAGGAAGCACGCAAGAACAAGGTCGCCGGGGTCTACTCCGATGAGGAGAAGGCGAAGCGCAAGGAGCGAGTCGCCAAGGCCAAGGATGCGCTCGCTCGCTCTGCGGGCACCAAGGGTGACCATGTGCCGCCGGCGCGGTCGGCGCTCAAGTCCTACTTGCAGCGACTGAACGAGCCGCGACAACCCGACGATGCCCAGTTCGAGGCTCTGCTGGAGGCACCGTTCAAGCTGCCACCCAAGAAGCGCAACGACCGCTTCTGATCGCTGCCCGGCGACCGGTAGTCCTCTCTTCGGCCGGGAGTCCTCTATTCGGCCGGGAGTCCTCTATTCAGCCATCCCGAGAGCAGCAGGAAGGATGCCGATCATCGACTCCCAGGCGTCGATTTCACAGCCGTTGGCCCGAGTGATGGTGGCGTCGACGGGTGTGGCATCGATCTCACCGACGATGACGGCCTTGTCGTCGCCCCCGTAGATCTCGGTGCACACCTGATCCGCGGGCGGACCGTCGAGGAGGCGTGATCGCACCGCCGGATCCTTCAGGAGTTCGCAGGCGGTGCTGCCGTCGACGCCCTCGATCGCCGGGGTCACCGGAAAGGCATC
>CALACD010000581.1 GCA_937890445.1 uncultured Acidimicrobiia bacterium
GGGTAGGCCGAACTGTTTGCCCCGCACGAGGTCGACGATGCTGGCATCGAGGCCGCTGCGGATCTTGGGTCCGGTCACACCGAGCAGCAAACCCGAGAGCAGGGTGCTCATGCCCAGGGTGGCGACGATCGACGGTACACCCAGCCGAACCGAGATGAGGGCGTTGATCATGCCGATCAGCGCCCCCAGTCCGAGAACGAACAGTGCCGCCAGCCCAACCGGTCATCCGTGGTCGACATCGAGCCAGACCAGCACCGATGCCCCGAGGGAGAAGGATGCCCCGATCGACAGGTCGAACTCGCCAGCCGAGAGGCTGATGAGCAGGCCCAAGGTCAGGACAAGGAGGGCCGACTGCGATCCGAGGATGTTCTGGAGGTTGGTCATCGTCCCGAACGTGTCGGGCTTCCAGACCCAGAAGACGGCAATGACGGCCACCCAGGCGATGAGGATCGCATACTTCTCGACCAGTCGACCGAACGATGGACGAGGCTTGCCCGGTGCAATGGCCGACGTTGCCGTTGTCATCGTCTCGTTTCCGTTCTCCGATCCGGCGCTGTCGATGGTGAGGTCGCCCGACGTCTCGGTTGTCGTGCCGGTGTTGGCATCGATGGCCGTCATGCCACGGACTCGCGGCAGGTCAGCAGCGGCATCACCTTTTCGCCGAAATCGGTGACGCCCTGCACGAAGTCGTCGAAGACCAGCATCATGCCGCTGGTGCCCTCGATGGCTGCGAACTCGTCGACCTTGGCCGCAACCGTTTCGGGACAGCCGGCGATGATGGCGATGTTGAAGAAGCAGGCTCCTTGCAGTTCGGTGATCCGGGCGGCCGTGGCGCCGGAGTTGTCCATGGCGGCCTGCCCGGTCATGAAGGCAATGGCGTCGAGGTCGGCGTTCTCTCGGTAGTACTGCACCTTGGCTTCGGCCTCTTCGTCGGTTTCGCCTATGACGACGATGAACAGGACGTACGAGCCGACGTCGCGTCCCGTGACGGCGGCTGCGTCGAGCAACTGCCGGTTGGCGGCTGCAACGACTTCGGTATCGGCGTCGCCGATGACGAAATTGTGATTGCAGTGTTCTGCGGTGAACTGCATGCCACGCGGCGACTAGCCGGCCGAGACCAACTTGATCTCGTTCTTCGGCAGCGGGCTGCAGCGGCAATCGTCCATCTCGAAGAACTTGCCCTTGAAGTCGCTCTGGCCCTTCGACCAGAGGTCCTTCATGATCTGCACGTATTCCGTGGTGTAGTCGTAGCGGTTCTCGAAGTAGTCGTCGCCCGGCCACACGCCCATCTGTTCGTACTCGGACTTGTTCCAACCCGAGACCAGGTTCAGCCCGAATCGACCGTTGGAGATGTCATCGATCGTCATCGACATGCGGGCCGCGATCGCAGGATTGATGGTCAGGGTCGCGACCGAGGCGTAGAGCTGGATGCGTTCGGTCACTGCCGCCAGGCCGGCCATCAAGGTGAACGACTCCAGGTTGTGATCCCAGAACTCGGTCTCACCTCCGAAGCCGCGCAGCTTGACCATGGAGAGAACGAAACCGAAACCGTAGTCCTCGGCCCGTTTCACGATCTCCTTGTTGAGCTCGAACGACGGCATGTACTGCGGCGATGCCTTGGAGATCATCCAACCGTTGTTTCCGATTGGAATGAAGACGCCGAATTCCATGAGATACCACTCCCTGTTGGCTGATGTGTGGGAGAACGTACGGGCCAGCTTTTCGGGCCGGAGTCCAATTTGTTAACGGCTAGTGCCGAAACTCTGACCCCGGAGTGACGTCGGGTGCGAGGTCGGCCAGCGGGGCGAGCCCGGGGTAGCCTCGATCCGCTATGCCGATCCGAATCCCCGACGCGCTACCGGCCCGCGAAATCCTCGAACGCGAAGGCGTCATGGTGATGGACGAGTCGACCGCGACTCGTCAGGACATCCGGCCCCTGCAGATTGGTCTGCTCAATCTGATGCCGGACAAGGTCGTGACCGAAACCCAGCTCGCCCGATTGCTCGGGTCGACACCTCTCCAGGTCGAGTTGACCTTGGTCCGCATTGGTAGTCACGATGCCAAGAACACCACCCAGGAGCACCTGATCTCGTTCTACCGGACGTGGGACGAGGTGAAGCACCGTCGGTTCGACGGGTTCATCATCACCGGTGCACCGATCGAGACGCTCGAGTTCGCCGAGGTCAACTACTGGCCCGAGTTGACCGAGATCCTGGACTGGACGACCACCAACGTGCATTCCACCTTCACCATCTGTTGGGGGGCCATGGCGGCCATCTGGCACTTTCACGGTGTGCCCAAGTACCTGCTGTCGAACAAGGCCTTCGGGATCTACCACCATCGCAATCTCCACCCGAACTCGCCCTACCTGGCCGGCTTCTCCGACGACTTCGAGGTCTCGGTCTCCCGATGGACCGAAGTGCGGGCGGCCGACATCCCACCCGACTCGGGCCTCGAACTGCTGATGGACTCCGACGACACCGGCATCTGTCTCGTGGCCGAGGCAGAGGGAAACCGGCTCTACATGTTCAACCACGTCGAGTACGACTCCACATCGTTGGCCGCCGAGTACTTCCGAGACGTCGAAGCCGGTAAGGCCATCGAGTTGCCCCACAACTACTTTCCCGAGGACGACACGACCCAGCAGCCCCGCAACCGATGGAGATCCCACGCCTTCCTGCTGTTCGGGAACTGGATCAACCAGGTGTACCAGTCGACGCCCTTCGATCTGCCCTCGGAGTCTCCGTCGGGTCCGGGGCCGATCGGTTCCCCGTCCGATGCCAGGGGGTGACCTACCCTGATGCGATGCGATTGACCCACCCGGAATCGAAACGGGCCCTCGGCGTCGTCCCCATCGTCGTCCTGACGGTCGCCGCGCTGCTGGCCGGACTCGTCGCTGCCGTGTCCGCGCAACCGGTCGACGCCTCGGTGCCCACCTCCGAAACCCTGTACGACCCCCGCCCCCAGAACAGTTGGGGCGTTTCGGGGCTCGACCCCGGTTCGGGCAACTTCCAATTCTCTTCACCGGTCTTCGCGTTGGAGGAGGTCGGCAACACGATGTTCGTCGGCGGCAAGTTCCTTCAGGCCACCAACGGAGTGCTGAGTGGCGACCAGCCCTATCTGGCTGCCTTCACCGTCGCGTCGGGGACGTGGCAGCCGGCGTTCGATCCCGAGTTGACCTGGTCGGTCTTCGCCTTGGCATCCGACGCCGCCCGCAATCGGCTCTTCGTCGGCGGTGAGTTCCCCTCGGTCAATGGCAACTCCTCGGCTGCCGGCTTCGCCGCCATCGATCCCGTCAATGGGAACCTGGATTCCGCCTTCTCGGTTCGCCTCGGGGCGTTCGGGGGGGGCCCAACCTCGAGTACACGCCCTCGAGGTGTCCGGCGGCTATCTCTACATCGCCGGTTTCTTCAACTCGATCACGGGCTCGAACGGTCAGCAGGTGGCGGTCAACAAGGTGGCGCGGGTTTCGTTGGCGACGGGCAATGTCGATGCCTCGTGGGCGCCCAACGTTGCCGATGGAACAGTGTGGTCCCTCGCAGTGGACTCCGTCGGCGGTCGCGTGCTGCTGGGAGGCACCTTCACCACCGTCAACGGAACCGCGACACCCTTGTTCGCCATGGTCAGCTCGGCCAGCGGTGTGCTCAGTTCCTACGACCGAAACTTCGGGACGTACTACTTCGCCGAGGCCGGGCTCAGCTATGTCGCCGCCATTCGAGTTGCGGGTGACCGCATCCTCGTCGGCGGTCAGCGGCATCGTGTGGTGCTCACCGATCGGGACCTCCGGGTGTTGACCGTGCACATCACCGATCGCTACCAGGCCGCCAACGGGGGAACCGGTGGCGACATCCAGACCATCGAGGTGAGCGGCAATGTCGCCTTCATCGGATGTCACTGTTGGGGGCAGGTCAACCGCGAGCTGCCGGACAAGACCAAGACGCTCGAATACACCGACGTGAGGTCCACCTTCGCCCTCGATCTGACGACGGGGCGGTTGATCGACTGGTTCCAACCCGACTTCAGCGGCACGGCCGGCACGTGGGCGATGGAGGTCGACCAGGCTGGTTGCCTCTGGGTGGGCACCGACGCGACCCAGGCCGGCCAGGTCCCGGCCCGTGGGGTCGTGAAGCTCTGTCAGGGTGACAATCTGACCAATCGCCCGGGGGTCACCGCACGGCTTTCGAGCAATGGCCCCTCCAGCAGCGGTGCCCAACGAGCCATCGACGGTGACTATCGGACCAATCTGGTGGTGGGAAGTCAGTGGTTCGCCGTGTCGAGCGCCGAGACCACCCCCTACCTCGAGATCGACCTGGGCCGGCTGCGATCCGTCGACGACGTGATCCTGTGGGCTCGCACCGACGCCGAGCGGCTCGATCTGCGCGATGTTCACGTGTGGTCGTCGGCCACCCCGATCACCAGCGACGACTGGTCGGTGCTGCGGGCCGACCCTGGAGTGTTCGAGACATCTCGTCTGGGCAGCCACGCCGGTAAGCGAACGCTCAGTTTCGGTGTCGACCGACCCGTTCGCTACCTCCGGATCGAGGTCGATTTCGGCGGCGCGGGAGCGCCCGATGTCTTCCAGATGGCCGAGGTCGCCGTGACCAACGCGACAACCGTCGGTCGATGCGGTGACCCGTCGGCCCCCTACGACGGCATCGGCGGCCATCCGGGGATGGTGTACCGCCTCTATTGCGCAGTCTTCGCCCGGGAGGCCGACGCTGGCGGTTTCGCCTTCTGGGTTGACTCACCGAAGACCATTCGAGCGATCGCCGCCGACTTCATCCACGCTCCGGAGTTCGCCGCCACCTACGGCAGCGTGACCAATGCCCGGTTCGTCGAGCTGCTGTACCAGAACGTGCTCGGCCGCAACCCCGACGCCCCGGGCAGTGCATTCTGGCTGGGGCGCATGGCCTCCGGGATGACCCGTTCCGAAGTCGTCCTCGGCTTCTCCGAGTCGCCCGAGTTCCGGCAGGTCACCTACACCGGTTGACTCCTGGCCCGAGCGCTTGTCGGAACGGCAGGTGATCCAACCGTAGGTTCCGGCCGCCAGTGAGGCCACGCCCCCGATCAGCAAGGAGAATCGGGGGTCGACGGCATCGCTGGCCCAGCCGACGATGGGACCTCCGATCGGCGTCGAACCGAGGAGTGCGACGGAGAACAGGGCCATCACCCGGCCTCGGAACTCGGGGATGGCGTGCAGTTGCAGCCTGGCGTTGGACAGGGCGATCACGGCCACAGAGAGGGCGCCGACCGGAGGCATCAGAAGATAGAACCAAGTGAGGGTCGGCATCAGGGCGGCCACACAGACGAGACAGCCGAGCAGAAGCGCAGACCATGCCAGTGCCGACGCCGTTGCCTTGCCGATCCCTGCCGTTGCCAGACCACCGACGACGGCGCCCAGACCCATCAGGGTGGTCATGGTGGCCAGTCCCCCCGGACCTGCCGAGAAGGTGAACTCCGAAACGAGTGGCAGGGTGGTCGGGAACTCCTGGGTGAAGGTGCCGACGAGGGCGAGGATGATGAGCGTGGTCCGCAAGGTCCGGTCCTGCCACGCGTAGCGAAACCCTTCGCGCAATTGGCCGGGGCGACGGACGGCTCGCTTCGACGGAACGAGATCGGCGGTCCGCAGGGCCAGAAGCGCTCCCACGACGACGAGGAAGCTTGCTCCGTTCAACAGGAAACACATGCCGATGCCGACGCTCGAGATGACGAGCCCGCCGATGGCCGGACCGATGGCTCGGGCCGCGTTCACCACGACGCTGTTCAAGGTGACTGCGTTGGTGATCTCACTGGGTCCGACCATCTCGAGGACGAAGGTGTGGCGACTCGGATTGTCGACCGCGGTGACCAGTCCGAAGCCCAGGGCCAACGTGTAGATCATCCACACCTCGATGACACCGGTCACGGTCAACACACCGAGCACCACGGCGAGGGCCGCCGCCACCGACTGCGTCCAGATCAGGAGCAGGCGTTTGTCGAACCGATCGGCGACGACTCCTCCGAGCGGCGCGAGCAGCAGCGTCGGCAAGAACTGGGCCGCCATGACCGCCCCCAGAGCCGAGCCCCGGCCGGTCAGCTCCAGCACCAGCCAGGACAATCCGAGCAGCTGCATCCACGTCCCGCTGAACGAGACGAGTTGGCTGAAGAAGAACAGTCGGTAGTTGTGATTGCCGAGCGATGAGAACGTCTTGTGGAGGACGGTCTTCTGGAGAGCAGTGTTCATGAAACGAACACGATCAACCGCCCGGGAGTCGTGTCGACGACCGGACGGTTAGTTCGGGGTTACGCAAGTTGGTGGCGTCGTTCCGCCCCGCGTGAGCAGCGAAAACGGTAGGCGAGACGGGCGAATCGCCACCGGACAGGAAGAAGTGCCAGGGCGAGAATGGGGTGTGGAGGGCAGGTCCGACCTCGGCGTCCCGACTCCGTGGCCCACAACGGTGTTCCTGGCGGTCAGAGCCGTCATCGGCGGTGGCCAGTGACGCCAGAAGTGGTGCCGGCGGTGGCGGATGCCTGATTTTCGGGCCTGTTTGCCGAGGTCAGAGGCTTTCCCGGTCGGCGAAATCGCAGCGTTATCCAAGCGTTACGGATGTGACCAGGACCGGAAACAGTCCGGACGGAACATGCCTTCAGCGGGAATTCCGCAGGAGGTCACAACGATGCCGTCGTCACCAGTCATGTCGTCGTCAGCGGTCGCGATGCCGTCCCACAAGTCGGCGGAGATCTCGGACCAGCCCTCGTCGGCATCACCGACATCCGCAGGTACGCCGATGCTGGAGATCCGCGATCTGGTCACCGAGTTCGATACGCCGGGCGGTCCGCTCCGCGCCAATGATGGCATCTCGTTCCAACTCGAAGCTGGTTCGGTGCTCGGCGTGCTCGGAGAGTCAGGTTCGGGGAAGAGCGCGATGCTGCGGACAATTCTCGGAATTCAGCCCCGTTCGACACGAGTGTTCGGACAGATTCTTCTGGACGGCAACGATCTCCTCGCCATGAATGCAAAGCAGCGTCGGGCAACTCGTGGCCGTCAGATTGCAATGGTGTTCCAAGACCCGCTCACCGCCCTCGATCCCGTCTACACCGTGCGCGAGCAGTTGGTCGAGACCATTCGGGTCCACGACGACCCGGGAACGAAGCTCGCGAATGCCCGAGCTCTGGAACTCTTGGAGTTGGTACAGATCCCCTCTGCCGAGCGTCGCCTCGATGCCTACCCCTTCGAGCTGAGCGGCGGCATGCGTCAACGGGTCGTGATCGCGATTGCCTTGGCCTGCAGGCCGAAGTTGCTCCTCGCCGACGAACCGACGACGGCGCTGGATGTGACGGTTCAGGCCCGTGTGCTGGAGTTGCTCGGCGAGCTCCGCAAGGAGCTGGACATGGGGGTGATCTTCGTAACCCATGATCTCGCCGTTGCTGCATCGGTCGCCGATCGGATCGCCGTGATGTACGCAGGCCGCGTCGTGGAGTTCGGAACCGTCGACGAGATCGCCGACGCCCCGGCCCATCCGTACACCCGAGGTCTCATCGGAGCCAACGTCGAACCCGGTCAGACGGACCGGTTGGTGCCGATTGCCGGATCGCCTCCGAACCTTGCCAACCTCCCGCCCGGCTGCGCCTTTGCCCTCCGATGTCCCGAGGTCACCTCGAGTTGTTGGGCGTCGAGGCCCGAACTCGTCACGATCGGAACAAGCGGTCGGCTGGCCCGGTGTATTCACGTGGAGGCAACCCAATGACCCAGCTCATCGGTCGACGGTTGCTGCAGGCCATTCCGACCATGCTCGGTGTCACGATTCTGATCTGGCTCCTGCTCTCGATCCTGCCCGGGGACCCGCTTGCCGGTCTGCTCCCGCAGGACGCTACGCCGGAGGACCGCTTGGAGCTCGAGGAGCGCCTGGGCCTCGATGACCCGCTTGCCGTCCAGTACGTGAACTGGCTCGGAGACGTCGCGCAGGGAGATTTCGGCTATTCGCCCTTCCGACGCAAGGACGTCAGCGCGCTGATCGGCGATGCCTGGGCCAACACGCTCGTCCTGGCCGGCGTCTCCGCTGTGTTCGGCTTGGCCGTCGGTCTGTTCAGCGGCACGTTGGCCGGGGTGTATCGGGGGAGAGGAGTGGATCGCGCCGTTTCTGCAGGATCGATGTTCGGCGTCAGCGTGCCGTCGTTCTGGATCGCCATTCTCATGCTGATCGTGTTCTCGGCTCAACTGAAATGGCTTCCGGCGGGGGGCATCGGGAACCTGTCCGAGGACGGTCTGTGGGGGTACAGCAAATACCTCGTCATGCCGGTCATCGCCGGCTCGTTGATCACGGTCGCCATCACTGCCCGCGTGACGAGGGCCAGCATCGTCGAGTCCTACCAGGCAGATTCCGTCGACATGTTGCGAGCCAAGGGTCTCTCTGAGCGTCAAGTGCTCTGGCACGTGGCGAAGAACGCGTTGGCCCCCGTGCTGACGACATCGGGGTTGCAGGTTGGTTATCTCCTCGGCGGCTCGGTCCTCATCGAGACGATCTTCTCCTGGCCCGGCCTCGGGCAGCTCGTGTTCAACGCCATCACGGCCCGCGATCTTGCCGTCGTGCAGGCAACGACGCTGGTGATCGCCATGACGTTCGTCGTCCTGAACCTGCTGGTCGACATTCTGCAAGCCGTTGTCGACCCCCGAGTGAAGAGAGCTGTTTGACCATGCCCCTTGTCGCTGATGCCACGACCGGCGCTGCCGTCGATCCACCAGTTGATCTCGACCTCAGCATCGACCCGGCCGAACTGGCTCGCAACTGGCAGGCCGCCGACATGCCTGCAGCGCCGCGGTCCTTCCGCCAGCAGGCCCAGCACCGGTTGCGAAGGAACCGCACGGCGATGTTCGCCGCTGCCGTTCTCCTCGCTCTGGTTCTGAGCGCAATCGCTGCTCCACTGCTGTCGTCCTACGATCCGGTCATCGGTGAGGCCACCGATCGACTCCTTCCCATTGGTTCCCCCGGGCACCTGCTGGGAACCGACGAACTGGGTCGCGACATGCTGTCGAGACTCCTGCACGGTGGACGGCTCTCGTTGATCACGGGTCTCGCGCCCGTGCTTGCCGCAACCTTCATCGGAACCCTCGTCGGTGCAGGAGCCGCCTACGTCGGTGGTCGAGTCGAATCGGTTGCCATGCGCATCATGGACATGCTCTACGCCTTCCCGGCCGTTCTGCTCGCCATCGCCATCGGCGCCTCGCTGGGGCAAGGGCTGGCCAACGTGATCATCTCCCTCACCGTCATCTACATCGCGCCGATCGCCCGGGTCGCACAATCGGCGACCCGCTCGGTGAAGCTCAGCGAGTACATCGAAGCGGCCCGCCTGACCGGTGCCTCGACGTTCACGATCATTCGCACCCAGGTGTTGAAGAACATCGTCTCGCCGATCTTCGTCTACGCCTCGGGCCTGGTCGGCCTGTCCATCGTCATTGCCTCGAGTCTCAGCTTTCTGGGGCTCGGTGTTGCCCCACCTGATCCGGAGTGGGGGTACATGCTGAACAGTCTCCGCGGCTCGATCTATGTCCAACCCTGGGTTGCCGCATTGCCTGGCCTGTTCATCTTCATCACCTCCATCGCCTTCAACATGTTGGCCGACGGCATCCGGGATGCCTTCGACGTGAAGGAGACGGAATGAGCTCCCACACCTATGCGATCAACCCAACCGAAGCCGGTAGGGCCCCCGGAGAACCGCCGCTCCTCGAAGCCAAGGGCATCTCCAAGTCCTTCCCGGTCCGGCTCGGTACCTTCGCCCGAGGTGCCGTCTCGGCCGTCGACGATCTGTGGCTGACGGCCGAGAAGGGGCAAACGGTCGGAATCGTCGGCGAATCCGGATGCGGCAAGTCGACGGCAGCCCGATTGATTCTCGGTTTGATCGACTGTGACGAGGGCGAGATCCTGTTCGAGGGTGAGGATGTCAACGTCATCAAGACCGACACCTACAACCGTCGGCAACTCCGACGGAATCTCCAGATGGTCTTCCAGGACCCGTACTCGTCATTGAACCCGCGGGCATCGATCGGTGAGCTCATCGGGTTCCCCATGAAGGTGCATGCCTTCCCGGCCGACGAGATCGGCGACCGGGTCGGGTCGTTGTTGGAATCGGTCGGGCTGCACCGAAATCACGCTGCGTACTACCCGCATCAGATGTCGGGCGGTCAACGGCAACGAGTCAACATCGCCCGGGCCCTGGCGCTCGACCCCAAGTTGATCGTGTGCGATGAGGCGGTCTCTGCCCTCGACAAGTCGGTGCAGGCCCAGGTCCTCGAACTGCTTCGAGATCAGCAGGCCGAACATGGCTTCGCCTACCTGTTCATCAGCCATGACCTGAACGTCGTCGAGTACGTGAGCGACGTCGTCGTCGTGATGTACCTGGGTCAGGTGGTCGAGGTGTGTACCTCCGAACGGCTCTACGAGGACCCGCAGCATCCCTACACAAAGGCACTGCTGGATTCGGTACTCACCCTGAGCCGGCGTCATGAGGAGCCGGCCAGCAAGCTCGAAGGCGAGATCCCGAGCCCGATCAACCCGCCGTCAGGTTGTCGGTTCCGTACCCGTTGCCCCCACGCCATGCCGATCTGTGCCGAACAGCGACCGGCCCCGGTGGCAACCGAACCGGGCCACACCGTCTCCTGTCATCTGTACGCCGATGGCGGGCAGGGGCCGGTGACGATCGATCTGAGCAGCACCGATTCCGAGAGCGCCGATTCCAAGAGCACCGTTCGCCGAGCGATCTGAGCCATACCCGACCCGTTGCCGGCCGATCGGCCGGAACGTATCCAGGAGGAAACCATGCCAGAACCAACCGATGTGACTGCGACCGTGACAGGACTGCTCGAAGCAGCCGGCTTGCCGGTGAGCGACGAGGAGCGAGAGGCGTTCATTGGTGTCTATCCAACACTGCGTGCCGGCGCCGACAGCCTCTACATCGAAGAGGTTCGCTACGAGGAACCTGCGTTGATCTTCTCGGCGGTCGCGAAATGACCGGGATGCCGGTCACACTCACCGAAGCCGCAGCCGGAGTCGTGGCCGCAGCTCAAGCCGTGCAAAGAGC
>CALACD010000582.1 GCA_937890445.1 uncultured Acidimicrobiia bacterium
CGTCTGTTGCCCAGGACAAGGGGCTGGCCTTCGGCAACCTGACCTTCTGCGTCCTGGCAGAACAGCGGGCCCGATCCGGTTCGGTCGCTGCCGGCCTCGGGTGGGTGGCGGACCGGTCCGGCAGAGGCGGATTGTTTCTCGAGGGCCACGGCCCGGATGCCGCCGTCGTCGAACGAGAGCTACGCGAAGGCCTCGTCGAGATGATGGCCCTCCGACCACAGTTCGACTTCGGGAAACCCGACTTCGAGATCGTGTCCGGTCAGGCCTCGGGCCCCTCCTGTGCGCTGGTCGTCGCCATCTTCGAGTCGCGACCGTTCACTTCGCCGTAACCGTGAGCACCGGAGCCGTCAGTAGCTGTCCCGAGGACGACCCCGCAACCCGACATCGAGCGGGCGCTTGTCAGGCGCGCTCGCGTCCCTAGACTGAAGGCCTGTCCCCAAGGAGATCCTCGGATCGGAAAGCCAGGCCAGCATGGAAGACGCCGTCATCGTCGACGCAGTCCGCACCCCGATGGGCAAGCGAAACGGGCGCCTCTCCGGCTGGCACCCTGCCGATCTTGCCGCCGAGGTGCTCAAGGCCCTGGCCGAGCGGAACAATCTCGACCCTGCCCTGGTCGACGATGTGATCATGGGCTGCGTGATGCAGGTCGGCGCCCAGTCGGTGAACGTCGGCCGCAATGCCGTCCTGACCGCGGGCTGGCCCGAGTCCGTGCCCTCCACCACCGTTGATCGTCAATGTGGCTCCTCACAGCAGTCAGCGCATTTCGCGGCCCAGGGCGTGATGGCCGGAGCCTATGACGTCGTGGTTGCGGCTGGTGTCGAGGTGATGAGTCTCGTCCCCATGGGGTCGTCGATCGCCAAGGACATGGGTTTCCCGTTCACCGACGCCATGAACGACCGCTACGCCGACGTGGGCGGGTTGGTGCCCCAGGGCATCGGTGCCGAGATGATCGCCGACAAATGGGGAATCTCCCGCGAGGACCTGGACACCTACAGCGCCGAGAGCCAACGCCGAGCCGCGCAAGCCCGGGACGAAGGCCGCTACGACAACGAGATCATCCCCGTTGCCGAGAAGATCCTGGACCGAGAGAGCGGCAAGGTCGTGATCTCGGGTGAGATGGTCACCACTGACGGCGGCATCCGTGAGACCACCCCGGAGATTCTCGCCGGCCTCAAGCCGGCGTTCCTACCCGAGGGCAAGGTGACCGCCGGCAACAGCTCGCAGATCACCGACGGCGCTGCCGCGGTGCTGATCATGAGCGCATCGAAGGCCCAGGAACTCGGCCTGAAGCCCCGGGCCCGGTTCCACAGCTTCGCGCTGGCCGGCGTCGACCCGGTCACCATGCTGACCGGTCCGATCCCTGCGACCACCAAGGTGTTCGAGAAATCCGGACTGACGGGCGACGACATCGACGTCTTCGAAGTGAACGAAGCGTTCGCCTCCGTCGTTCTGGCCTGGGAGAAGGAGCACCACCCCGACATGGCCAAGGTCAACCCCAACGGTGGAGCCATCGCCCTCGGGCATCCGCTGGGCTGCTCGGGTGCACGCCTCATGACCACGATGCTCAACGAACTCGAACGTACCGGCGGGCGCTACGGTCTCCAGACCATGTGCGAGGGCGGCGGAATGGCAAATGCCACCATCATCGAACGACTCGCCTGACGCCTCCCGTGACCGACTTCGAACCCACCACCGACTTTCCCGAGTCGATCGACGCTGACGACGCCATCATCGCGTCGACGGCGGCACTACGGGACGAATCGATCCAACGCCGGCGCCGACAGGGGTTGATCGCCGTGTGCCTGATCGCCGCCGTGATACTCATTGCTCTCGGCTTCGGACCCATCCGGGTCGCCATCGCCGTGGTCGCCGCCTACGTGCTGCTGCGCATCGGGGTCGCCGTCATCGGGGCGTTCGCTCGCCCCGTGCCCGAACCGCCACCCCCGGGGGAGCTACGACGCGTCAAACTGACGTATCGCTGTTCGTCCTGCGGCACGGAACTGCGGATGACCTTGGCCAACGATCAGGTTCCCCAGGCACCCCGGCATTGTGCCGACGAGATGGAGCTCACGACTGCCGTCGAGGACCTCTGAAACCTCCCGCCGGACCCGGATCCCCTGCAACGACCATCCTGCAGTCGTTTCCACAACTTGGGGATAAGTCTGTGTTGAGTAACCGAACTGTCACATGGTGTCCATCCCACCGCTACCCGTGGTCAGATGTGGAGGCGACCCGGATGAACGCGTCACGACACCTGAACCAGCGGTCCAGGGTGAGCCGGTGAGCTAGCGGTACTGGGTGGCAGCGATGATGCCGCCGAGCACGAGCCCGAGCCCGCCCAGCAGATACCAGTTGGACGGCGCGCCGGGAATCGGGGCGACGTAGTTCAACAGGATCATCAGGGTCCCGACCGCCAACAAACCGAACATCACCACCGGCACCCACGCCGGTGACGGCTTCGGACCGTAGTGCTGAGGTTGGCGTGACGCCGGCACGGTCGGGTCAGTGTCCGACGGCAGCGTCGACTTGGTTCCCTTCGGCGTGACCCGGCTCTTGTTGTTGTCGTGACGTGCCATTTCCGGCAGCCTAGCGGGCTGTCGGAAACACACCGTGGCAGTCGGCACCGGCCGCTACCGTGCCCGCTATGGCTCCCCGTGTCCTGGTCATCGACAACTACGACTCGTTCGTCTACATCATCGTGCAGTACCTGGGGGAACTCGGAGCCGAGCCCATCGTGGTTCGCAACGATGCAATCACCCTCGCCGAGATCGAGGCGCTGGACCCCGATGGCCTGCTGATCTCGCCCGGGCCCGGAACGCCCGATGATGCCGGCATGTCCCTGGAGATCATCGGTCACTTCGCCGGCACCAAACCCATCTTCGGCGTCTGTCTGGGCCATCAGGCCATCGGCCAGTTCTTCGGTGGCGACGTCATCCGAGCACCTGAACTGATGCACGGCAAGACGTCCGTGATCCTGCATGACCACGTCGGAGTCTTCGAGGGGCTTCCGAGCCCGGTCGAAGCAACCCGCTATCACTCGCTGATCGTCGACCGCGACACCCTGCCGGATGTACTCGAGATCACCGCCGAGACCCGCGATGGATTGATCATGGGGCTCCGGCACCGTGAACTCGATGTCGAAGGCGTCCAGTTCCATCCCGAGTCGGTGCTGACCGTGGGTGGACTGGATCTGTTCCGGAACTTCCTCGCTCGGTGCGTCTGAGGACGGACCCGGACCGAAGACTCCCGATTCGTCGCTACTGGCCGGCCGCCGTCGTGGACGTCGTCTCCGACGACGTGGACGTCGTCTCCGACGACGTGGTCGTCGAAGGTGTCGTTGTCGACGACGACGTCGTCACGGGTTCGACCTCACGGCCGACCCGGATGATGACCTCTTCCCCGGTCACCAACTTCACGTTCGCCGCCGGGTCCTGGGACATCACCTTGCCGGCATCGTTGGACCCGGCTGCGACATCGATGAACTCGACGACGGGAATGAACCCTTTGTTGATGATGGCCTGCTCGGCCGCGGCCTGCGTCAGTCCGACCACCGGAGGTACCAGCGCCGTCTCGGGGCCGTCGGAGACGAAGAGCACGATCCGACGATCGATCGAGACCGGAGTGCCGGCAGCCGGATCGGTCCGGATCACCAGGCCCGTCTCGACGTCGGGCGATGGCTCGAGCACGATGTCAGGATTCGGCAGACCGGCCCGACCGAGCAGGTTGCTGGCTTCCTGAACCGTCAACCCGGCCAGGACCGGGACCTCCACCTCGGCCGGACCGGTCGAAATCGTCAGGGTGACCAACGTGTCCGGGTTGACCTCCTGGTTGGGTTGCGGAGACATCGACACCACATTCCCCTCGGGGATGTCGTCGCTGGCCTCTCGTATGTAATCGACCCGAAGGCCAGCGCCGTTGAGCAGCGCCGTCGCCTCGGCTTCGGTTCGCCCGGTGACATCCGGAAGCGTCACCACCTCGGAAGCCTTGCTGACCTTGATGATGACGATCGAACCCTCTTCGGCATCGGTGCCCCGCTCGGGGGTCTGCTCGAACACGACACCGGCTTCGACATCGGGGTTCTCCTCGAAGACGGCGTCCGGCTGGAACCCGGCTTCGGTGAGGATGCGCTCGGCAGCCTCCTGACGTTCGTTCACCACGGCAGGGACCGGCTTGAGAACGACATCGCTTGCCGTGTCGTCGCTGTTCCCCATGATCTGCGAGATGTAGAGCAACAGCCCGGCCAGAGCCAGGATCAAGATGGCGAGGGCCACGAAGAACACGCCATTGCGCCGAGGCGGTTCGTAGTAGACCTCGTCGGCGTACTCGACCTGGGCTGCGGCGGTCGCCGGCATGGCCCGGGTCGCATCGATGACAGCCCGGTTGGGATCAACGGGCGGGTTGGCGACCGTTGCCGGAGCCACGGCTGCGGCAACGACGGGGCCAGCCCCGGACCGGCCGGCCAATGCGTCGGATTCCGACCCCGTGCCGACCAGAGGTTGTCCCTCACGGAAGCGACGCAGATCAGCTCGAACCTCTTCGGCCGACGGATATCGCTGATCCGGGTTCTTGGCCAACAACCGGGCGATGATGGCCTCGAGTTGCTTGGGCAGCGCCGGATTGAGCGACGTGGGACGAGGCGGGGCTTCCTGCACGTGCTTGTAGGCAATCGCGACCGGAGAGTCTCCGAGAAACGGGGGGCGGCCGGTCACCATCTCGAACAAGACGACGCCGAGCGAATACAGGTCGCTACGGGGATCGACCGGTTTGCCTTGGGCCTGCTCGGGCGAAAAGTACGTGGCGGTCCCCATGACCGACCCGGTCTGGGTCAGCTCGTCACCTCCGCCGAAGGCTCGGGCAATACCGAAATCGGTCACTTTCACCTGTCCCGACGGGGTGACCAGGATGTTGCCACCCTTCACGTCTCGGTGCACCACACCGTTTCGATGGGCGAATCCCAGGGCAGCCGCCACATCGGTCGAGATCTCGGCGGCCCGATCGGGATGCAAGGTGCCCTCGGCTCGAATGATGTCGGCCAAACTCCGACCCTCCACGTACTCCATGACGATGAAGTACGTGTTGTCGTGCTCCCCCCAGTCATAGACGGCGACGATGCTGGGATGGTTCAGATTGGCCGCCGCCTGTGCTTCCCGACGAAATCGCTCGACGAACGAGGGCTCGGCTGCGAACTGCGGAAACAACACCTTGACGGCCACAGGTCGGTCCAGCAGTTGGTCGTGGGCCAGGAAAACGTCGGCCATTCCTCCACGGGCGAGACGCCGGTGGAGTTCGTATCGGCCATTGAGGACCGGGCGAGGCGGCGGCGCTTCAGTCACAGCACGCAAAGGGTAGTGACGACGGGCGGCTTCCCCGCGTTCATGACGAGTTCATCCCGAGAAATCGACACATCCTCAACTTCCATCTCATCCATTGAAGTACGTCTCCAGCACCGATCGAACGATGGGGCCGGCCGTGCGACCCCCGGTCTGGTCCGCGGCATCGGGGCTGGCCTCGACCAGCACCGCCACTGCGATCTCGGCCGGTTGGTCGACCGGACCGGCGAAGGCGATCATCCAGGCATGAGAACGGGGTGGATCGGTGCCGAGCTGGGCTGTTCCCGTCTTGGCTCCGACTCGAACACCGTTGAGGTCAACCGAGCTGGCCGTCCCGCTCGTCACCACGTTGAGCAACGCTGTCTGCAGGTCACGTGCCACCTCGGGTGACATCGGTCGTTGCCAGACGTCGCCCCCGAAGGTGGCGACGGACTCACCCTTGAGATCTCGCACCTCGGCCACGACATGAGGAGCCATCATGACACCATCATTGGCGATGGCCGCCGCGACCAACGCCATCTGCAACGGACTGGCCGAGACATCGTTCTGGCCGATGGCGGCCTGAGCCAGCGCCGGCGAGCTCTCGAACACCCCGGCCGGCAGCTCGAACGAGGGCGGACGCAGCTCGGCTCCGAAGTCGGTCGGAAAGCGGCTGGCCACCGCGCCGGGCAGATCGATGGGGGGAACGGCATTGAAGCCGAACTGCTGGGCCTGATCGATCAACCGCTGAGGACCCAGCAGTTCGGCTCCCAGTTCGGCGAAGGCCGTATTACAGGAAACCCGCAACATCTCGATCAGATCACCGCCGCACGTCGACCC
>CALACD010000583.1 GCA_937890445.1 uncultured Acidimicrobiia bacterium
CGGCAACTGGGTCGAATTCGTCGACGACGTCAACTAGTTCGATGGGGGCGCGCACGGGGGCGGAGTTCCTCGCAGGACTGCGGGCGGCCGACCGCGCCATCTGGGTCGACGGCGAGAAGATCGATGATGTCACGTCACATCCGAAACTGTCCGGGGCCGCCCACACGCTGGCGTCGGTCTTCGATCGCCAGCATGCGTGTGCCGACGAATGCCTGTTTCCGGACCCCGAGACACAGGAGCCGATCAACGTCAGCCACATGTTGCCGCGATCACGAGAGGATCTTCGGTTCCGCAATTCGGGACTGACTCGGCTCTCGGAGGCAACGATGGGACTGATGGGTCGGACCCCGGACTGCATGAACATGAAGTTCTCCGGATTCGCGTCGGCCCCTTCGGTCTGGGCCGGTGCCGACAACTCGAACGAACGGGGTGCCGCCAACCTGGTGGCCTATCAGCACAAGTTGGCTCGTGAGGACATCGCCCTGACCCACACCATCATCCAGCCCACGGTCGACAAGCGCACCGACTCCAGCATCGTCGGGAATCAGGTGACGATTCGAAAGGTGGGCGAGACCGCGGAAGGCATCGTTGTTCGGGGCGGCAGAGTGCTGGCCACCCTCGCCCCGTTCGCCGACGAGACCGCGGTCTACCCAGCGCTCCCGCTGCCGCCCGGCGCCGAGGACTACGCCCTGGCGTTTGCCCTACCCCTGGACACGCCTGGGCTCAAGTTCCTGTGTCGTGACGCCGCGTCGGCTCCGGGAGCTGACCCGTTCGACAGGCCGTTGTCTTCTCGTTTCGACGAGCAGGACGCGTTCTGCATCTTCGATGATGTCGTGGTGCCTTGGGACCGGATCTTCATCGACGGCGACGTGAACATCTACAACTCGATGCATCTCACGGGCTTTGCCATCAACATGACCAGCCAGTCGACCATACGGGCCCTGACGAAACTGGAGTTCGCCTACGGCTTGGCCACGCGAATGGCCGAGATGATCGGCGACCACAGCCCGGCCACCAACGACATGCTGGGCGAAGTGGCGTGTTACGTGCAGGTCACCCGCAACGCGGTGGAGCTCTCGATCGAGCACGGTGCCGCCCGAGAACATGACGGGGCGTGGTTCCCTCATGGCCCGGCCCTCGATCCCATGCGGGCTCTGCTGGCGACGTGGATGCCACGGGTGAACGAGATCATCACCCTGATCGGCAGCCACAACCTGCTGACCACGCCGACTCGCCGTCAACTCGACGATCCCGAGATGCGTCCCTTGATCGACGAAATGCTCCACGGCGCCGATGGCGTCACTGCCGAGGACCGGGCGGCCGTGTTCCGTATGGCGTGGGATTTCGTTGGATCGGGACTGGCAGGTCGAGGCTTTCTCTACGAACGCTTCTATCTGACCTCGGCCACTCGGAATCGTCAGATGCTGCATCAGCGAGGCTTCGACCGTACCAGAGCGAACGCCCTGGTCGACGCGATGTTGGCCCTGGCTCGTCGTTGACCTCGTCGTTGTCGTCAGCGAGCCCACGGTGGGCTCGCTTCCTTCCGTCGGGCGCCACACAGGATGCCGGCGTCGTGCTCGAGGCCCGAGCCGCGCGGGCGTTCGGCGACGGTTTGGTCAGCGTGGTGCTCACCGCCCATCTCACCGCCCTCGGGTTGTCCGCAACGAGGATCGGTGTCGTGGTCACTTGCACGCTGCTCGGCTCGGCAGCCCTGACGTTGGTGATCGGATATCGGGCTCAGGCGTATCCGCGCCGTCGGGTGCTTCAGGCCATGTCGCTGCTGATGGTGGCGACCGGTTTCGGGTTCGCTCTCTTCACCGGCTTCTGGGCGCTTGTCGTTGTCGGCCTGGTGGGCACGTTGAATCCGAGCAGCGGCGATGTGAGCGCTTTCGGGCCGACCGAGCAGGCCGTGCTTCCGGCAACGGTCCCCGACGCGCAACGCACGGCCATCTTCGCCCGATACAGCCTGCTCGGCACATTGATCGCCGCTCTGGGTGCAGCTCTGGCCGGTGCCCCCGAATGGGTCGCTGACCGTACGAGGATCGGACTGGTCGATGCGTTCCGGCTGACCTTCGTCCTCTACGCCGTTGTCGGCGTGGTCGTTCTGGCCCGATATCGAGGCCTGAGCACCGGGATCGAACTGCCTGCGTCGTCCACCAGGACTGCGCTCGGCCCCTCGAAGGGCATCGTGTATCGCCTCGCTGCGCTGTTCAGCCTCGACTCGTTCGGTGGGGGTTTCACCATCACCGCCATCGTTGTGCTGTGGCTTCAGCAACGCTTCGATCTGACGTTGACGGTGGCCGGCGCCATCTTCTTCTGGTCAGGACTGCTGTCGGCGTGGTCGCAGCTTCTGGCCCCTCGTTTGGCAGCCCGGATCGGTCTCATTCGGACGATGGCCTTCACCCATCTGCCGGCCAACGTCTTTCTGGTTGCTGCTGCTTTCATGCCGACGGCTGCCCTTGCCGTCGGTTGTCTGTTGTGTCGCGCCGCCCTGTCGCAGATGGACGTTCCTGCCCGAAGCTCGTACGTGATGGCCGTCGTGACGCCCGAGGAGCGGCCGGCGGCGGCCAGCGTGACCGGGGTGCCTCGCAGCCTGGCCACCGCCTTGCCACCGATCGCGGCCGGTTGGATGCTGAGCCAGACGTCGTTCGGCTGGCCGCTCGTGATCGGCGGCACGCTGAAGATCATCTACGACCTGCTGTTGCTTCGACAGTTCCGCCATGTGCTCCCGCCCGAAGAATGCTCCCGCCCGAGGAAGTAGCGCAGCTGAACCCCAGGGCATGATTCCGGGGTGACCGAGGACCGGCGTGCTCGATTCCTCGGCTAACGCGGACCGTCGAGGATCTCCGCAATTCGATCGCCCGACACCCGAACCTCGACGCCGGCTCGTTCTTCCTGGAGCAGCATGGTGGACCTCGAGTCGCGATCACTCCAGCCCCGGTTCATGGCTTCGGTCATCTCCTCGAGCGTCAGGTTCGCAAGGCGCATCGGAACCGCGAACTCGCGGCCGAGCTGACAGGCCAGCGAAACGTCCTTGTGGGCAAGTGCAAGGGCGAAGTCGGGCGGGTCGAAACGACCGGACAGGAAGTTGCGGCTGAGGGCGTCGAAGGTGCGACGTCGGCCGTTGGCGCCCTCACGGACCGCCTCCCACAGGCCGTCGGCGTCGACGCCGGCCTTCACTCCCAGCGTGAACACCTCGGCCAGACCGGTCTGGATGATGTAGCCACTGAGGTTGTGGACCAGTTTGGCCACCGAGCCTGCGCCGATCGGGCCGACATAGCGAGGCGCATCGCTGAAGGACAGCAGGGTCGGTAGCCACCGCTGGAAGGCGTCCGGATCGCCGCCGACCCACACCGCCAACTGTCCGGACTCGGCGCCATCAGGGCCGCCACTGACGGGAGCATCGAACACGTCGACACCTTGCTCGCCCAAGGTGTGATGGAGTGACCGCATGGTGGTGGGGGAGTTGGTGCTGAGGTCGAACCATGCCAGGCCGGGACGAACCGCTGTGCCCAGTCCCTGTGGTCCGAGCGCAACCGCTTCGACCTCGGAAGGACCGGGCAGCGACGTGAACACGATCTCGCAGGCGGCCGCGACCTCGGCCGGCGAGGCAGCCCAGGTTGCCCCGCTGTTCAGCAGTGGTTCCCCTCGCTCGGCATCGAGATCGTGGACGATCAAGCGGTGACCGGCGCGGGCCAGATTGGTGGCCATGCTGGCGCCCATTGTTCCCAAACCGATGAAGCCAACGGCAGGCGAGACAGCGGATCCTGTGTCGGGTGTGTCCATGGCCGGAAGCTAGCGGTCAACGAATGATCGAGCCCGTCCGAATCCAGCCTCCCATCGGGTCGGGGGCGCAGACCTGGGGTCGAGCACCGTTCGGCGCGTCGATGGCGACCACCAGATCGTCGTGACGTCGATACCAGAAGACGTTGGCCGACAGCGGATGGGGATCCCGACCGAACCGTTGCACGGTGGCCACGAACAGGCCCAGCGATTGGCGGGCCACAGCGGCCGGGTCGTCGACCGGTCGTACCAGCAGCGTGCGGCTGGTGGGCGCCGACAACAGTGCCCCATGGCGCCCCAGGACACCGGGTGCGGAACGGAGATCTCGAGCCAGTCCGGTGGTGAAGAGGTCGCCCTCGAGGACGAAGAAGTGGGTGAGGCCATTGCCATCACGCTCGATGGTGATCGACGGGAGTGTGGCAGAGCGTGTGTGGTCGATCGCCGTCGACCAGACCTCTTCCTCGGTGCGATGCCAGCCGGCGGTGTAGTGGCGAGGCACGATGACCGATCCGTTCCCCACATCGGCTGCCAGTACCAGGGCCACGTCCTGACCCAATCGATGCAGCACCATTGCGTTGTCGAGCGAGTGCGACGACAAACGGACACGCAGCCGGGAACAGATGCGGGTCCATGATCGCAGCTGTCCCACGATCAGCTCGGTCTCGGTCGACTCGACTGCGTCGAGCATGGCTGCCAGGAATCGACGCCACGATCTCGCATCGACTCCGCGTAACTCTCGTGCCACATTGGCGAAACTGATCGCAGCGCCTGATTCGAGTTGGGCGATCCCCGTCGATCGGATGAAGTCGGCGGCGTCTCCCCACCGCTCGTGGACGAGTTGGTCGACCACGTCGACGAAGGCCCAGGCTTCGTCGATGGGGAGAACGCCCGAGATCCAGGGCGGTGGTTGCGGGCCGGCGGTCGATCGGTGGGACCGACCGGTCCCGCGTGAAAAATGATCGGATGAACTCACGGGGTAGCTCCTCTGGAGTGAGGGCCGTGCTACGGCCTCGACAGGGGGGCTCGCGAGCTCCGAAGTCGACAACGGTAGCCGCCGTCGGGAGGTGTCCGGCCCCTGCAACCTCAACACCCGGACAGGAAGGACTAGATCGACCGCTGAGCCTCCAGCACAACGAACTTCGGCGTGGAAGCCACCACCTGACAGCGGCCGAATCGGCGAGCCAATCGTTGCTGATAGTCCAGATGGCGGTTGGCGACAACGAGCAGTCGGCCACCGGGTCGCAGAACCCGATGCGCATCGGCGAACATGGCCCTGGCCGTCACGTCGCTCCTGCTCTGGTGGGCGTGGAACGGTGGGTTGTTCACCACGAGGTCAACCGACGCCGTCTCGAAACCGGACAAGTCATGGGCAGCATGACACACGACGACACCGTCGCCCGATGCGAGTTGGCGCCACTGTTCGGCATTCTCCCGGGCCGAGGCGACGGCGTGATAGGACTCGTCGACCATGCTGAGCCGGGTGAGCGATGATTGCTCGGCGATGCTCAACCCGAGAATGCCGTTGCCACATCCGAGGTCCAGCACATGGGCTCCGCGGTCGACGCGCGGAAGATGCTCGAGCAACACGCGGGTGCCCTGATCGAGCCGTCCGCGAGAGAAGACATTGGCGTGGTCGATCAAACGGTGGTCGGGGTCGAGGTGCCAGGTGGTCGGATACGGGCTGGCTGGCGGATCCAGGTCCGGGTCGATGGTTGCGTGGATCAGTCGGGCCTTCTTCGTGGCCCGTGAGGTGGGGGCCGGGCCGAGGTAGCGCTCGAACAGTTCGAGGGTCGAGTTGTGGATCAACTTGACCATGCCGGTGCCGACCACGACCGCCCGTTCGCCGAGCAGCGGACGGAGCCGAGCCAGTTGATCCTCGAGCAGTGCCAACGAGCGCGGGATCTTGATCACGACGACATCGATGGGGCCATCGGGGACGCCGCTGCTCGGCACGGGGACGAACGAATCGGGTCGTAGACCGTTCCGTTCGAGATTGGCGATGGTGGCGACATGAGAGGTGACCGAATCTCCCCAGGACTGGGGGTGGACCGGGTGCAGGGCGACGGCGAGGGCGCCGAAGAGGTCGTTGACCACCAGCCAACGCCCCGCGGGGGGTCGAACGTGGTCGATGTGGCGCAGGACCAGTTCGTCGGCGGCATCCCAGGCTCGCAGCGGTGAGTTCGCTTCGTCGGGAACGCGACGCAACTCGAAGCTGCCCTGGGGGACCGCGAACATCATGGGGCGATGTGAGGCTCGTCATCGGGGTAGGTCTGCCAGATCAGGATGGCCATTGCCAGTCCCAGGGCGGCGGCGACCAGGAACGGCAAGCCAACTGCGTCGACGTAGGCCTGCTGTGAAGCGACGATCAGCCCGGCCGCCTCCTCGCCGGCACTCTGAGCTGCGATCATGGCTCCTCCGATCGAATCCTGGGCCAGTTCGGCCAGTGGCTCGGGCAGGAAGTCGGCAGCGGTCCCCAGCTTGTCGGTGTAGCCCGTTGCCAGGAGCGACCCGAGGACGGCGATCCCGACGGCTCCTCCCACCTCGCGGGTCGTGTCGTTCACTGCGGAGGCCACGCCCGCTTTGTCACGCGGCAGGGACCCCATGATGGCGTTGGTGCTGGGCGGCATCAGCAGTGCCATACCGATCGCCATCGGGCACACGGCACACAGCACGAACCAGTAGGGCGACGTGGTGGTGAGCAACGAGGCGGCCGCGAACCCGGCGGATTGGATGGTGAAACCGATCGCCACCACCGACCGGGTGCCGAACCGGGCGGTCAGTAGCGGGTTTCGGGGAGCCAGCGCGATCAGGATTGCAGGGAAGGGCAGCAGCCGAACGGCAGCCCCGAGCGGGGAGTAGCCCAGCACGAACTGCAGGTACAGGGTGAGGAGGAAGAACATGCCGAACATGGCCAGGAAGGCAATGGTGATGGTCAGGCTGCCGAGCCCGAACCGTCGGATGAGGAACAGGCGAGGGTCGAGCAGGGGATGATCTTGACGTAGCTCCCATTGGACAAAGCCGACAGCGGCGATGACACCGACGGAGAAGGCGGCGAGTGTGAGCGGCGCGAACCAGCCGACCTCCGGGCCCTCGATGATGGCGAAGACGACACCCACCAAGGCAACAACGGAGAGACCCGCGCCCGCATAGTCGATGGGTTGATGTTCGCTGTCGGCCGAATTCGGGACGACGAGGAGGATGGCGACAATCAGCACGACGGCGAAGGGAACCGTGATGAAGAACACCGAACCCCACCAGAAGCGCTCGAGCAGGAGCCCACTGGCCAATGGCCCGATGGCACCGCCGGCGCCCGCGAAGCCGGCCCAGGCAGCGATGGCGCCGGCCCGTTCGTGGGGCGGGAAGACGACCGTGACGGTGGACAGGGTGGCGGGCATGACGAAGGCAGCACCTATGCCCATCAAGGCCCGGAAGGTGATGAGCTGAGTCGGAGACTGCGACCACGCGGCGGCCAGCGAGGCGATGGCGAAGAGGGTCAGGCCAAGCAACAGTGCCCTCTTCCGGCCGTAGCGGTCGCCGAGCGCTCCGAAGAGCAGCAGGAGGCCGGCGAACACCAGTGCATAGGCATCGATGATCCACAGCTGTTCGGTGCTCGACGGGTCGAGGGCCCTCACGATGGTGGGGATGGCC
>CALACD010000584.1 GCA_937890445.1 uncultured Acidimicrobiia bacterium
ATCCTCGCATCGTGCAGGGCATGCGCTGGTGGCGTTTCGAACTCGAGCCCAACGAGTGGGGCATCAGCTTCTGCCTCGATTTCACCGACACGACCCGGCAGACCTTCCGAGAGCCGCTGTCGAACTCGGCGACGGGGACCCCGCCTGGCCGTCGCGGCGACGTGACCACCGGTTTCGAGAGCTTCGGCGCAGTCCAGGGCTGGGTCGACATCGAGGGAACCAGGGTGTTGTTTCCCGCGGGCTCCTTCGGGACCCGCGATCGTCACTGGGGTGTGGGTCGAGGCGTCGGTGGTCCTCCGATGTCGCTCGGTGGACGCCTGCATGTCGGCACCTCGGGAAACGGCTTCGCCGCCTTTCCCAGCTGGACGCTGTGGGGCGATCGAGTCTTCTATCCCTTCGGCGATGCCCGGAAGGGTTCGGGCAAGGTGAACAAGCCGTCCCGGCGACTCCGGTTCGAACCCGAAACGAACATCTTCGTCGAAGGAGTGGTCGATTATCCGCTCGACAACGGGGAGGTGAAGCAGGTGCACTACGAGCGAATCGGGAATCAGACTGCCTATCTCCGCTGTGGCATGTACGGCGGCACTCCGGACTCCGGCATCCATCAGGGTGGCTACGAAGGACCGGACCTGGTCGAGGGCGAGACCTACGACGTGACGCAGGCCAGCGTGCGACGCCACCTGGCCGGCCTCGACGAGCACCTGTGTCGAGTGACCTGCAACGGCGAAGTGGCGACCGGCTTCTATCAGCCGATCGATCCTGCCGCCTACGAAGCGTGCGCGGCCGGGAAACCGGGCTGGGCCTTCCTCTAGGTTGTCGTCATGAGTCTTCATGGAATGCGCGTTCTCGAACTCCCCGACTGCGAGAGTTCTGCGGTTGCCATCGGTGTGGCCTGGGCCGCGAAGTTGTTCGCAGATCTCGGCGCCGATGTGGTGCGGGTCGAGTCGGAGGACGATCTGGTTCGTCGCCGACCTCACGAGCTCCATCGGTGGCTCAACACCAACAAGCGCTCGATGATGCGCGATGACCAGCATCTGCAGAGGTTGACGACCGAGGTGGATCTGATCCTGTGCGGACGGTCCCTCGATGGCCTCGAGGAGCTGTTGTCACAGATCCCGGTGCAGGCCGTCGTGTGTCGCATCACTCCCTTCGGGGGCCAGGGCCCCTACGCCGACTATGCGGCCGAGGAGCTCACCATCATCCACGGTTCCAGCTGGGGGTTCCTGTCGCCCAGCGCCGCCAGCGACATCGAACGGCCACCGATCAAGTCCGCAGGCCATCACGCCACCCTCAATGTTGCGACCGCAGCTGCAGCTGCTGCCCTGGCCGCCGTTGACGGCGCCGCTCGTACCGGACGGGGCGAGCACATCGACTTCTCCATGTTCGGTGCCGCGGCGAAGATGACCGAGTTCGCCCCGGCCGCTGCCAGCTTTCTGGGCGTCGATGCATCCCGTCTGGGGACCAAGACGGTGGTCCCATGGGGCATCTTCGAGTGCAGCGACGGGATGGTCCAGATCATCTGCCCCGAGCAGCAACAATGGGAATCCCTGGTCGAACTGATGGGGCGCCCGGAATGGGCGTTGATGGACGTCGTCGCCACTGCCGATGCTCGACGGGAGAATCCCGATGTGGTCGAACTCTTCCTCGGTCAATGGACGGCGACACAGCAGGTCGACGATCTCGCAGTTCGGGCCCAGGAGTCCCGTGTGTGCATCACTCCGGTCAACACCATGGAGCAGCTGGAGGCGAACCGTCACATGGCCGCACGTGGCTTCTTCGCCGAGTCGCCCGACGGCACCAGGCAACCGGGCCCGGGTGTGCGGTTCGACCAGGATTGGTGGGGACTGAGGACTGCCGCTCCCGAACTGGGCTCATCCGACGGTCAGGACTGGATCGAGACGAAGACGTCGGCATCGCCTGGGACGGACTCGGTCGGCAACGAAACGCCGGGCCGGCCGCTGGAAGGGGTGACGGTTTGTGACTTCACCTGGGTCTGGGCCGGTCCGTTCTGTACCGAATACCTGGCTCATCTCGGGGCCGACGTCATCAAACTCGAGTGGCCGGAGCGGTCGTGCATGTTCCGTCGCCTGCCCTTCCATCCCGACGGCGTGCTCCCG
>CALACD010000585.1 GCA_937890445.1 uncultured Acidimicrobiia bacterium
CCACGCTTCTGAGATCATCGTCAAGAGCCGAGCGAAGGCTGGAAGCGACGACACGCCAGGACACGACGCCGAACACCAGCACCACGATGGTCGTCACCGTTCCGACGGTCAGCGTCGCCCGCCATCGCAAGCTGAGCATGCTTCCTCGGGCACCCGAACTTCCTCGGGTGCGCGACGCTCTCGAGCGACCGGGGCGCCTCATGCTCGACCTTCCACCGCGTCGACGCCCGGCCGGACCACGTACCCGACACCGCGAACGGTCTCGACGACTCGCGGTGCGCCAGCGTGATCGAGCTTGCGGCGCAGGCTCGACACGAGCACGTCGAGAGTATTGGATCCGAAACTCTCGTCATAGCCCCAGACGCGCTCGTGGATGATCGAGCGGGGGAGGACCTGGTCGACGTGGCCGAACAGCAACTCGAGCAAGTCGAACTCCAACTTCGTCAGCGCCACTTCCGCCCCGGCGACCGACACCCTCCGAGGCCCGGGCTCGATCGTGACCGTTCCGAGCGTCAACGGTTGACCCGAATCTGGTTTCGCACCGGGGTCCGCTCTCACGGTGGCGTCGTTGCCGCTACGGCGAATCATCGTGCGAACTCGGGCCAGAAGTTCGTCGAGGGCGAACGGCTTCGGCAGGTAGTCATCGGCGCCCGCATCGAGACCGGCGACGCGGTCGGCCACCTCGTGGCGGGCGGTCAGCATCAGAACCTGGCGATGGTCGCCCGCTGCCCGCAGCCGCCGGAGCAGTTCGAAGCCGTCTGCCCCAGGCAGGTTGACGTCGAGCACGATGAGATCGACGTGATGGGCAGCGAGCACATCGATCGCGTCCTCGGCGCTGCCGGCCTCGATGACCTGCATGCCCTGGTAGGTCAGCACGGTCGCCAGCGACTCTCTCAACCCTCGGTCGTCCTCGACCAGGAGCACTGACGGCGGAGCGTCCGGGAGGAGGTGGTCCAGCGGTGGCACCAGGTAAGGGTGACGTCTCACCGGCCCGCTGGCAACCGATCGAGCACGCTTCAGGAACATCTCAGGTTCGCCCCAGCCTCGCCTCATCTCGGACTCGTACCGTCGATTCCATGCAAGGCAACCCACAGAACCTCGAGAGCCCAAGCGGCGATGTCGCTCGCCTCGTCGGCGCGACCAAGACCTTTGGCGTCGGCGGCGCTGCGGTCACGGCGCTCGACGATGTCACCATCGGATTTCGTCGAGGTGAGTTCACCGCCGTCATGGGCCCATCGGGTTCCGGCAAATCGACCCTGATGTACTGCCAGTCTGGCCTCGACCGCTTGTCATCTGGCCACGCCTACGTCGGCGATGTCGATGTCTCGACGCTGAGCGACCAGGAACTGTCGGTCCTTCGGCGGTCGAAGCTGGGGTTCATCTTCCAGTCCTTCCACCTCGTTCCCGCCCTCAGCGCGAGAGAGAACATCACCCTGCCGGTCGACCTCGACGCCGGAACCGAGGTGGACGAAGCGTTCTTGGCCGAGTTGGTCGATGTGTTGGGCATCGCCAACCGGATGGACAACCGCCCGAGCCAACTCTCGGGCGGGCAACGACAACGAGTTGCCGTGGCCCGAGCCATGATTCCCCGGCCTGACGTGATCTTTGCCGACGAGCCAACCGGAGCTCTCGACTCGAAGACGTCGGGTGAGCTGTTGAAGTACCTCCGCCAGGCGGTGGATGAGTTGGGCCAGACCATCGTCATGGTGACCCACGATGCGGTTGCTGCAAGCCACTGCGACCGCGTCATCTACGTGCAGGACGGCCGCCTGGTCGGTGAGGCGCTCCACCCCACGGTCGACGACGTGCTCGACAAGATTCGTGAGTTGAGCTGAGATGCTACGTCGCACCTTCAAGCTGGCCTGGTTCAAGCGCAACCGCTACTCCCTCACCGTCATCGCCATTGCGTTGTCGGTCGCATTCATCGTCTCCACCCTGCTCCTCACCACGTCGATCTCCGACGCCGGTGCGCCGCTCAGCGAGGCCTACAAGGGCGTTGACGTCGCAATCGAAGGGCCACAGGTCGCTGCCGGCGATGGACCGGTCGCTGCCATCACGGCGCCGGTTCCGACAGCAGTGGTCGACGATCTGATCGATGCCGGGTTCGACGCCGTCGGGTTCACCTCGCCGTATGCCCGGGTACTCGATGCAAACGGAAGTGCCAGCGGCCAAGACCAAGCGTCGGCCAACGTGGCCGAGCCGTGGCTCGGCGACTCGCCGCTCAACGGGTACGAGATTGCTGAGGGTGCTGCCCCTGCAGGCCTCGGCGAAGTTGCAGTCGACTCGGCGACCGCCGATGCAGCCGGCCTCGAGATCGGGTCGACGATCCGCTACGTCAGCGATGCCGGTCTCCACGAAGCCGAGTTGGTCGGTATCGCGACCTTCGGTGGGGCCGACAACGACCCGTACACCTCGACGCTGCTCCTCGACCCCAGCGATCCGGTCTTCGCTCCGACCCTGGGCTTCGACCATGTCTTGGTCGCCGACGGTGCGTCGACCGTCACGGTCGATGCCGTGGCTGCTCTTACACCGGAATCCGAGGTCCTCGTCGGATCGGACTGGGTCGCCGAGCAGATCGATCTTGTCGAAGGCTTCATCGGCTTCTTCAGTGCGTTCCTCACGGTCTTCGCTGTCATCGCCGTCATCGTCGGCATGGTCATCGTGACCAACACCTTCACGGTGTCGCTCGCACAGCGGACCGAGGAACTCGCCCTGCTCCGCCTCGTCGGTACCACTCGACGGCAGCTCATGTCGCAAGTCGTGCTCGAAGCCGTCTTCCTCGGCGCTACCGGCACCATCGTTGGCGTTGTCCTCGGCCTCGGTGGAGAGAACGCCCTCGGTTGGTTCCTCGATGTGCTGGGCCTCCGTATCGAGCGGTCGAACGTGATCTCTCCATCTGCCATCGCCATCGGCGTGGTCGTCGGCCTCGGAGTGACCGTGGTGGCTGCGACATGGCCCGCATGGAAGGCCACAGCGGTCGCTCCGATCGAGGCGCTCCGCGTTTCGGAGGTCGAACCGCCATCTGCCGGGCGAAAGCGGTTGATCGCAGGGGCCACTGCGCTCGCGATCGGTGTTGGCTGTCTCTTCTACGGCGAGATGCAGCACGACATCCTGATCACCGGCGTCGGCGTGGGTGGTGCGTTCCTCGCTCTCTACCTCGGAGCCGACACACTCATTCGCATCGCAGCTCGAATCGTCCGCCCTCTCCTCGGCCAGGCAGGTCCAACCGGAACGGTGGCCAGCCGAAACCTGGAGCGAAACGCCGGACGAACGTCGGCGGCGGCGAGCGCGCTGATGATCGGCGTCAGCCTGATCGCCTTCTTCACCCTCATGGCGGCCACCATCGGCCAGTTCATCGCCGGTGACGCGGCCGATGGCCTGACGGCCGACCATGTCGTCCAGGGCATCGGAAGCCAACCCGGGCCCGCCCTCGGCGCCGATACCTTGGAGGCGCTCCGAGCGGTCGAAGGCGTCACGACGGTGGTGCCGCTCTACTCGACGTCGGTCTCCCCGACGGGTGCCGTCCAGGTCGAACGGGTGGGACCGGGCGGCGGCGCGCTGGGCGCGGCCATCACCGACCTCGACGCCTTGACATCGGCCTACGAGTTCACGGTCAATGCCGGATCCCTCGACGATGTCGTCGGAACCGCAGTGATCATCGACCAGGCACTAGCCGACAGCATGACGCTCGCCGTTGGCGACACGGTGGAGGTCACCAGCCTTGCCGGGACGATCGACCTCGAGGTCGCTGCCATCGTCGAGACGTCGCTGCCCGGTGCCCCGCAGCCCGCCATCGTCGGTCAGTTGGAGCTCGGGAATGCGTTGGGGTACGAGGCGCCTGCGACGACGGCCTACGTCGTGGGATCCGCCGACGCGGAGAGCTTGACCGCTGCCATCGATCTGCCCACCGTCGATGTCCTCGGTCGGGCTGAGTACATCAACAGCCTGAGCTCGAACCTCGGCACGATCCTGGCCCTTGTCTACGCTCTCCTCGCCGTAGCGGTCATCATCGCCCTGGTCGGCATTGCCAACACGGTGTCGCTTGCCATCTCGGAGCGGTTGGCCGAGATCGCAGCCATCCGAGCGGCGGGAGCATCGAGTCGGCAGATCTTCTGGTCACTCATCTCGGAGTTCGCCCTCTTGGCCCTGGTCGGGGTGGTCTCCGGATTGGCCTTGGCGTGGATCTCGGCAACTGCCTTCTTCCGGGCATTGTCGGAGGGGCAGATCGCGTATCCCGAGACCAGCATCGTGACCGGACTACTCATCGTCGTCGCCGGCTTGATCGGTGGCGCAGCGGCGAGTTGGCTTCCCGCCCGAAACGCGGCGAAGGCGGACATTCTCGATGTGCTCCGGGCGGACTGATCCCAGGGCCCACTCCGGGTTGGCAACTTCGAGCAGCGAGGTCTGCGGAGACGCTCGACGAGTGCGGCCTTCGTTGATCACGCAGTCAGCACGATCCAGGTGGCCCGGCCGGTGATGAAGACCTCGCCGTCCGGTGAGAAGAGCCCGATGTCGGCGTAGATCTTGCGTCCCGATCGCTCACGCGGCGTCGTGACGATGCGGTAGGAGTCGTCGGTCATCACGGGGGGTCGGCGATGGATCTGTCCGTCGTAGGTTCCGAGCAGCGTGGTCTCGTCCTGGGTCATCATCCCGAGGTGTTTCAGGGGGAAAGCCGAGGTGCAGTCGAGTGCGGCGATGGCCGGCAGCGTGCCGAGGAGTTCACCGTCATGCCAGTGGGCTTCGGGCGACCAGTCGATCCAGGCGTGATGATCGTCGATCGGACGAGTCCGCAGGTGCAGGCCTGCCTCATTCGCCGTTCCGCAGCCGAAACACTCGGAGAATTCCTGATCCTCTTCTTCGACGTGCGCATCGAATCGCTGCTGCGCCTCGGCGCCGAGCGTGGCGCGGGCTCCAAGTGCAGCGACGATGCCGGCAGGAACGACCGGTTCGTCAGCGTGGGTGGCGGCCCAGCCGGATAGCACGGTGGCACCGGGAAGGCCGATCTCGAAACCGAGGCGCTGACCGTTCTCGTCCAGCTGGATCACGAGGGGCAGATCGGTGAGGAGGGGGGGAGGCCCGTGCAGGCGGACGTTGAAGCGCACGGTGGGTTCGGCGAGATGAGCGTCGCCGATGCAGGCCACCATTCCGGCCGCAGCACCACCGTGCATGGACTGCGGTGGGCCGCGAAAGGTTCGGGGGACGTGAACGACGCCGCGCTCGTAGTCGATCACCTGGTTGGGTCCGGGCGAGCAGGAAAGGCATCGGTGGCGCATCAGGCCGGACCTTAGTGGCGCGCCCCCCGATTCGTCAGATGAACACCGTCGGACGAACACCGTCGGACGAACACCGTCGGACGAAGAGCTTGATCGCCACCAGGAAACCGAACGTCTCCACGCGTGGTTCCCCTTCGGGGCGTCTTGACTACGATGAGGAAACCGGCCCGGCTCACCGAGAGCAAATCCCACGAGACACGAACGCCAGACGTCACCGACCGGCCAGCTCGGTGACATCCTCGAACTGACCATTGATCTACAACCCATTGATCTGCAACCAATTGAACCTGCGGACACCACGCAATGGCGCTCGCTGAAGTCTGCGCGCCGCATCCTCGAGCCGACCTGCCATCGCCGGTCGGGCAGCAGCCGTGGCCCTCACGCCCGCTGCGCTGTCAACACTCCGAATCGAAAGGTCACCGGTGATCGTCCAGCTGGCTCTCGTTGCTGTGTTGGTACTGGTGAATGCTGCGTTTGCAGGTACCGAGATGGCGCTCGTGACCCTGCGAGAAGGCCAGCTCAAGCGACTCGAGACCCAGTCGCGTAGCGGAGAGATCCTTGCTCGACTCGCGCGGCTGCCCAACCAGTTCCTGGCAACGATCCAGATCGGCATCACGGTCGCAGGCTTCCTCGCCGCGGCCGCGGCCGCCGTCTCGCTGGCCGAACCACTCGAAGCGCCCCTCAGCTCGCTGGGCAATGCAGCCGGCCCGGTCTCGGTCATCATCGTCACCGTCCTGCTCTCCTACATCACCTTGGTACTCGGTGAGATCGCGCCGAAACGGATTGCGATGCAGAACGCAGAACGTTGGGGTCTCGTCATGGCCCGCCCGCTCGCGTTGTTGACTCGCCTCACCCATCCTGCGGTCTGGCTGCTGTCACGATCCACCGACGTCGTTGTTCGTGTCCTGGGCGGCGACCCGGACCAGCAGCGAGACGACGTCACCGAGGATGAACTCCGCGACATGGTCTCCTCGCACGAGACCTTCACCGACGAGCAGCGTCTCATCATCGATGGGGCGTTCGAGATCGCTTCCCGAACCCTCGACCAGGTTCTCGTGCCCCGCAGCAAGGTGTTCGTGCTCGACAGCACCTGGTCCTGTGCCGAGGCGCTCCCGCTCCTGACCGAATCCGGGCACACGAGGGCGCCGATCGCCCCCGGGCGGATGCTCGACGAAGTCGTCGGCACCGTACACATGCGTCAGCTTCTCGGCACCGACGGCGATCTCGTCGGGGCCATCGCGGTGGAGATTCCGGTGTTTCCCGAATCGGCCAGTGTGCTCGCAACGATTCGGGAGCTCCAGGCGGAACGAGCCCAGATGGCGTTGGTCATCAATGAGCACGGCGGTGCCGAGGGAATCGTCACCATGGAAGATCTCATCGAGGAACTCGTCGGCGAGATCTACGACGAGACCGACCCCGACCTCATCGGTGTTCGACACGAAGACGATGGCACCATCGTCGTACCCGGCGATTTCCCGATTCATGACCTGCGCGACATCGGCGTCCAACTCCCCGAAGGGGACTACGCCACCGTTGCCGGTCTCGTCCTCGCCGATCTCGGACACCTGCCGTCGATCGGTCAACACCTCGAGATCGGTGAATGGCGCATCCACGTACGCAACGCCAACACCCGCAGCATCACCGAGATCGCACTCCAACGATTACCGGAACCGAACGCACCGGACTAGCGATCGACGCCGCGGAATCCGGGGCCGCCCAGTCGGTCATCTGGCTTGGTCGGCATCCACCACTCGACCGATCGGCGCCAATGACGCGAGGTCGTACTCGGGTTCTCGCCCCAGGACGAGATCGGCGATCAGTTGACCCGTCATCGGCCCCCGACCGAAGCCGGCCGAGGCCAGACCACCGGCCAGGAAAAGGCCCTCTCGTCCCGGAATCGGTCCCAGCAACGGTCTGCCGTCCACACTGAAGGGCATCAAGCCGGCCCAGGTCCGGGCCGGCGGCAACTTCTGGACGAGGGGCAGCAATTCGGCCGTGTGGCCATGGTTGACAGCAATACCATCGTGGTCGATGGTGCGATCGGTGGTCAGCACCCGGTCGCCTCCGAAGACGAATTGGCCGTTCGGACGCTGTCGCCCGTAGAGGTGTCGGGTCACACGCTGACCGAGACGGTGGGTCAGGTTCGGCGGGCTGGTGTTGCTCGGACCCTGGAGGGCCCAGGTCAGGGACGACTCGGTGGCCGCGATGGCGTGCCGGAGGACGAGCGGTTGGGGTGCCGACGCCCACATCTGCCCGCGCACGGCGACGATCGGCACCTCGACCCCGACCATGGCGCCCAGTTCGGCGCACCAGGGGCCGGCGGCAAGGATCACCGCGTCGGCTCTGAGCACGTCGATCTGGTCGTCCTGCGCGATCTCCACATCCCATCCGCCGTCGCCTCGGGGTCGCAGTGCCGTGACCGGGCATCTGATCTTGATGACGGCTCCGGCCGAGGCTGCCTCGGCGGCGAAGGCCTGAGTGGCCGCCACCGGTTCGGCACGGGCGGCCAGCGGGTCGAGAATGGCGCCGAGAAGCGCGGGATCGGCCGATGGCTCGAGGTCGACGAGCTCGTCCGAGGTGAGGAGCTCGAACGATCGACCGACCCGCCGGGCCGCTGCCACCGATGCTTCGGCCCAGTCCCGTTCCTCCTCGGTGCGGATCAGCGTGAGCGTACCCGTGGTATCGAGGCCGATGTCGTGCCCCCGGTTCTCCGAGAGATCGAGGTACCGGTCCCGGCTACCCATCTCGAGCACCACATCGATGGTCGGCTGATCGCCCCACCCGCCTGCGCTTATGAGGCCGGCATTGAGACCCGACGCTTCGCCGGCCACCGATCCTCGTTCGGCGACGACGACCCCGACCCCTCGCTCGGCCAACGTGAGCGCAGCCGACGTTCCGACGATTCCTGCCCCGATGACCACGACATCCATTCGGCGAACCTACTTCGAGCCCGCTGAGGTTGGTACCCTGGGCCCTGGTTCGCTTGCGTCGGCCCAGCAGGATGGCGCGACGAGTCCTCGACTCGAGTGAAAGGCGCTCGTCATGACGAGAGCAGCACAGTCCACGGATCTGGCCGGCAGCGATGAATGAACGAAGCACAGCCAAGGACACCGACCAGCCCCAGACCTTGGTGGGTATCTCGTTCGACGACGTGTTCCGGGCCCGGGAGTTCTTGACCGCGGCGAACCGTCTGGCGTCCAAGGGCGAGTTCGTCCTCATCGACGCCGTGCTCATCTCGAAGGACGACAACGGCCGGACGACGGTGACCGAAACAACCGACCCACAGATCGGCAGCAGCGCCCTGACGGGGGCCATGTGGGCCGGCCTCTTCGGGCTCGTGCTCGGCGGCCCGGTGGGCTGGGTGGCTGGACTCGCGGCCGGGGCCGGAGCGGGCGCCGTTGCCGCGAAAGTGATCGATCTCGGGATCTCGGACGAGTGGGTAGCGTGGTTTCGTGAGGCGGTGAAGCCGGGCTTGACCACCGTGGCGTTGTTGATCAGCGATCTCCGCGAGGACGCGCTGGTGCAGGAGGCTCGACGCTTCACCGGCTCGCACCTGGTCTACGCCAACCTGGATGACGGAATGATCGATCGATTGGCCGAGGCCCTGGGCGACGCCACGGGTCCTGAAGCCCGGACCGACCCGTCCGAGAGCTGATGCCGGCCCGGGACGGCGACGGGACTTCGGTGGACACAGGAGGTCGAGTGAACACGAGGGATCGAACGGACACCGTTGGAATCTTGGGGGCAGGGCTGAGCGGGCTCGCGATGGCGATACGGCTCCGGCAGGTCGGTATCGAAGATTTCACCATCTACGAACGTGTCACCGACGTGGGCGGCACCTGGTTGCGGAACACCTATCCCGGTCTGCACTGCGACATTCCGTCGCACCTGTATTGCTTCTCGTTCGAACCCAACCCCGATTGGTCGATGGTGTATGCCGGTCAGGCCGAGATCCAGGCCTACCTGAGGCGCTGTGCCGAGAAGTATGGTCTCATCGACCGAATTCGATTCGGCATCGATGCTCGGACGGCACGATTCGACCCGGATGCGGGTTCGTGGACGATCGAGACCTCGACCGGCGAACGCCACACGCACCGGGTTCTCGTCCAGGCCACCGGAGGCCTCACGGCACCCCGCCTGCCCCGTATCGATGGACTGTCGACCTTCGACGGGCTGGCCTGGCACTCCGGGGCGTGGCGGCACGATGTGGACTTGAGCGACTGTCGGGTCGGGGTGATCGGCAGTGCGGCCAGCGCCGTCCAGGTCGTCCCCCACGTGGCCGACAACGCCAAGGAGGTGCACGTCTTTTCTCGCAGCCCGAACTGGGTGATCCCGCGTGCGAACCGCTTCTACAGCGACACCGAGAAGACCGAGTTCCGCGACGAGCGCAGCTGGAACCGCTTGCGACGTCAGCTGTATCGCTCGTCTCTGTTGTGGTATCGGGCGCAGAAGCGTTGGACCAGCGGCATCGGCGAACTACGAGGATTGACCCTCGAGAACATCAGAGCCAGCATCGACGATCCTGACCTCGTCGACGCGCTCACCCCGGACTACGAACCCGGCTGCAACCGAATCCTCGTGTCCGACGACTACTACGCTGCCCTGGCTCGGCCTCACGTCACGCTGGTGCCTCACGGCGTCACCCGACTGACCCGAACGGGGATCGTGGCTGCTGACGGCACCGAAACCGAAGTGGACGTCGTCATCTACTGCACAGGGTATCGCATCGGAGGCCGCGAGGACGGGCGGGCCGCGATCGATGTGACGGGTCCCGACGACCTCCCGTTGGCTGCCACGCTGGCAGAACGCCCGGAGGCCTACTACGGCGTGGCCATCCCCGGGTTCCCCAACTTCTTCGTGATCAACGGCATCAACGGCACACCCGGGTACACCTCACTGTTCAACACGGCCGAACTTCACGCCGAGTTCGTGGCCACCCTGACCAGAAGGCTCGTCGATGAACAGCTCCACGCAATCGAGGCCCGTCCCGACGCAACTGCGGCCTACAACCGCCGCATCCAGGCCGAACTCCAACAGATGAGCTGGTCGGGCAACTGCCGAAACTTCTATCTCAACCGTGATGGTCGGAACACGACCTTCTTCCCCGGGACCCTGGGTCGCATGCGGCGAGAGCTTCGAGCATCCGAGACCCTCGACGGCTTCGAGTTCACGGCGCTCCGGACCTGACCTTCGTCCGAGGGTCATCCGGTCGCTCATCCCGCTGTCGCGCTCCCGGGCGGCCGGATGACTCACGCCGATAGTTCGGGCGTGGCCGACAAACGGCCGAGGGCTTGGTTGATCAACGCCCGAGCTTCGGTCGCGATCGGCGCCAGGTCGTCATTGTTCGACATGGTCGCCATCAGGCCCGGGTCCATGGCTTCGACGGTCACGTGCTCGCCCGTTTGGCGGACGACGACGTTGCAGGGCAGAAGCACCCCGACCTGGGGTTCGATGGCCAGGGCCCGGCCGGCGAGCTGTGGGTTGCAGGCACCGACGATGACGTACGGCCCGATGTCGTCGCCGGTCTTGGCCTGAAGTGTGGCCTGCATGTCGATCTCGGTCAGAACGCCGAAGCCGACGGCTCCGAAGGCCGCCTTCACCTCGTCGATGACTTCGCTGAACACCTTGGACAGGACAACGGTCTCTTCGAAGATCACGGTCGGGCTCCTTTGGAGGTTGCTTCCGGTCGGGAGGTTGCTTCCGGTTGGATTGCCAACCTAGGGATCGGCGTCAGCCGCAGTTAGGGCCCAAGGTCACGATGGCGACATCGCAGTGGGAACGACCCCGGATGGGACAGGCTCGACACGAGAAGATCTTCGGGCCGCGTCCGGGACGAAGGGCCCTAGGAGACGCAGGCCGTCAGGTCTTTCCTGAACGACATGAACCACAATCCTGCTCTGGCTCGCACGGTCGAGGATCTGATGACCCCCGACCTGATCGCAGTCGGGCCCTCGGACCGGACAGGACGAGCCCGTGACCTGCTGATGACCCTCGCCCTGCATGCGCTGCCGGTCATGGACGGCAACGATGTCGTCGGCATCGTCACCACTTCGGACTTGGTCGATGACTGGCCCGACGACGAACCGGTGTCGACCATCATGTCGACGGCTCCCCACACCATTGCCGCCGAAGCAGGATTCCGGGAAGCAGTCGATGTCATGATCGACCGACGAATCCATCATTTGCTGGTCGAATCGGACGGTGAGGTGATCGGCATCCTCAGCAGTCTCGATCTGCTCCACTTGCTGGCCACCCACCCGAGCCAACCGTTCACCTGCCTCGACGCGTGACCGTCCCGGTCACCTGCAGTTTCGGGCGACTACGGATCGAGCGGCTACGGATCGAGCGGCTACGGATCGAGCGGCTACGGGCTGCTCACTGCGTGGGGCTGCTCACTGCGTGGTTGCCGCAGACTCGAGGACCTGATCGACCCAGGTGCGGATGGCGTGCTTCGGTGCTGCACCGACCTGGCGACCGATTTCCCGGCCGCCGTCGAACAGCACCATGGTGGGAATGCCCTGAACGCCGAGACTGGCCTGAACGGTCGGTGCTTGGTCGACGTTGACCTTCACGACGCGGAGCTTTCCGGCCAACTCCCCGGAGAGCTCGACCAGGGCTGGCGCGACGGCTCGACAGGGGCCGCACCAGGGGGCCCAGAGGTCGACGAGGACAGGCACGGTCGAGCTGGAGATGACCGAGGCGAAGTGATCACCTTCGACGTCGATGAGCCAAGGAAGGTCGGTCCGACACTTTCCACAGCGAGGTCTGCCGGCAGCATCGATGGCCACACGATTGCGGGCCCGGCATGCTGGGCAACGGATCTCTGATGTTGGCATCGACCGACTCCTTCGTTCAGTCACCTGCGGGTGGTGGGTTCGTTGGTGACGTCCGTCGATCGTTCGGCAACAAGTAGTGCTGTCGGGCCAGAAGGCTGTCGACCGGCGGGGTGTTGTCGTCCGACACGACGGGTTCTGAACGGTCGACGACCTCGGGATGT
>CALACD010000586.1 GCA_937890445.1 uncultured Acidimicrobiia bacterium
GAACATGGTGTTGTCCTCGGCCTGCAGCTTGCGACAGAGCTCGAGGATGACCCCCCATTCCTCCGGCTCGTTGTCGGGGTCGAACGCAGGCACGGCACCGGCGACCTCGAACTCTGCGCCTTTGTGGACCAGCAGCGTTGCGTCGCCGCCATCGTCGAGGATCAGATTGCAGAACTGTTCGGCGTCGGGCCATTTGAGTGCCTGCTCGGTACACCACCAGTACTCCTCCAGCGTCTCGCCCTTCCAGGCGTAGACCGGCACACCCCGCGGATGATCGGTCGTGCCCTCGGGGCCGACCACCACCGCTGCAGCTGCTTCGTCCTGCGTGCTGAAGATGTTGCAGCTGACCCAACGGACATCGGCGCCGAGTGCCGTCAGGGTCTCGATGAGCACGGCGGTCTGCACGGTCATGTGCAGGCTGCCCATGATCCGTGCCCCGGCGAGGGGTTGCTCGTCGTAGAACTCGGCCCGCAGCGACATCAGCCCCGGCATCTCGTGTTCGGCCAGCTCGATCTGTTTGCGGCCCATGCCGGCAAGATCGATGTCGGCCACCTTGAAGTCACCGTCGGCAAGCGAACGAGGACGTGGATCAGTCACGGTCATGTGAACTCCCTGTGCCGAACAGGATCGGCATCGATTGGAATGGGTGGGAGGGCTGGGGCCCGCTGGCCAGGTTCAAAACAGCCCGAAGCAGCCAAGGGTATCGAAGCAGCCACCGACCGCAAGTGATCGTCGGCAACCAACTGGTCCGAACAGAACCGGCTCTCGAGGAGTCGAACAGATCAACCGACCCAGGTCTTCAGTTCGTCGACCTCCGGGAGCGGGCCGGGGTCGATGCCTCGCTCGGCAGCGGCCTCGATCGACGTGAGATCACCGACGAAGGTCAGATCGAGCAACTGGGCAACCGAACTCTCGCCTCGAGCATGCACTTCGATGATGTCGTGCATCGCATCCGCCGTCTTGGCCTTCACGAAATCGAACCGACGGGCGGTCTGGGGATGTTCGGACTCGTGACGAAGCTGGATCTGCGTCACGAGATCACGAGTGACCGAGGCATTGCCGCCCCATCCGACGAGCTCGTTGTGACACAGTTCTGGCATCGGCGCCCAGAACGCGGGGGCCTTGACGTTGTGGTTGTAGGCGATCTTCCAGCGCTTGGCCGCGGTGGTCCCGATCGCGCCACCGCCGTACACGACAGGCATGGTCTGGCCGATGCGATCAGCAATGGCTTTCGCCGGGCTGTGGGCACCCAACAGCTCTTCGCGACGGGCCTTCAGATCGTTCACGGCGTCGCCCAGCCACGAACGAGCACCTGGGAAGAGTCCCAGCTGCTCGAGGGCCAGCATCGGAGGAACAGCCAGGGCACCGAGCGCAGCGCGGGGCATGACAGCGTCGCTCAAGACCGGAAGCACAGGGGCACCGACCCGACCGGCGAGCGTCTCGAGTTCACCGCCCGAGGTGACGACCACCAAGGAGGAACCGGACTCGACGGCCGCCTCCAGGGATTCCAGTGTCTCTTCGGTCGCCCCTGATCGGCTGATCGCGATCACCAGCGTGGATCGTCCGACCCAGGATGGAGGGAGGTAGCCGCTGTAGACGACGATCGGACGGGACGAGAACGGCCGGGCAGTGGCCGCGGCCAGGTCGCCACCGAACCCGCTGTCTCCCATGCCCAGGATCATCACGTGCTCGATGGACGTCGGGTCGGGAAGGCCGGCGATCGTGCCGATCGCGGCCATGGACGCCTCGATCTGTTCGGGCAGGGACAGCATGGCGTCGCGCATGCCCAGGGAATCGGGAGCGCTCATGACATCACGAACGTCGGTTGGATGTCCTCGGCCTCGACCTTGGCCGACAACCGAGCGACCTCGGCGGCGTCGAGGGCCTCCGCCTCGTCGATCAGCATGACGGGGATGTCATCGTCGATGCGATAGGTCCGCTCCAGACGCGGATTGAAGAGCTTCGACTCGTCCTCGATGTAGAAGAGCGGGCCCTTGTCCTCGGGGCACGCCAGGATCTCGAGTAGTTGCTTCGCAATCGGCATGGTCACAGACTAGCTGGGCGTACCTGGCCCGCATCCACGGTTGCGAGCCAGGCCAAGCCGTCGCCGTCCACCGCCAGCCACCCTTCATCGGCCCCGACGAAAACCGGTTGTCCCTGACCAATCGCTCCCACCCCACCGATCCGCGCCTGGCCGCTCGTCAGCACCACGATGGCGGGTCCGCCCACCTCGATCGCCCGGTCGATCTCGGCCAAGGCAACCCGGGTCAGAGCGAACTCGGGTGCCTCGGAGTCGAAATGGTGCAGCGCACCGACCGGGCGTTGCACCGGAACATCGATGGGGCTGGTGTCGACGACGGTGAGCAATTCGTCGACGTCGATGTGTTTGGCCGTCAAGCCGCCGCGCACGACGTTGTCGCTGTTGGCCATCAACTCCATGCCGACGCCGCTCAGATAGGCGTGAAGGTTGCCCGCCGCCAGGTAGAGGGCCTCGCCCGGCTCGAGCGTCACGTGGTTGAGCAGGAGTGCCACCACGACACCGATGTCACCGGGGAACGACTCGTTCATGAAGGCAACCGAGGCAACGTCGGCAGCGAACGGACCAAGGATCTCGTGGCGACCCTCGTTGGCCAGTCGAGCGACCGCGGACACGACGGCAGAGGTCAGTCGGGCTGCGTCGCGGCCGGGAAGGCGAAGCAAGTAGGCCAGACCAGAGGCCAGGATCTCGTGGTCCGGCCCCGTTGCGGCCAGGTGAGTTCGGAGCTCGTTCAATTCGATCGCGGGTATCGATTCCAGGAGCCGGCGGGTCTGATCGAGGGACCGGAACCCACACTTGGCTTCGAACCGGGTCAGGGCGCAGATCAGTTCCGGCTTGTGGTTGGCATCTCGATACGTGCGCTCCGGCCCATCGAGAGGGATTCCCGCCTCGTTCTCACGAGCGAACCCGGTGATGGCCTGAGGCAGCGTCGGATGCGCCTGGATGGAGAGCGGCCGCGCTGCAGCCAGGACCTTGAACAGGAACGGCAGCTGGCCGAATTGCGCTGCCACCGCTCGACCCAACAGTTCGGACGGACGTTCGGCGATCAACTCGTCGAGTGATCGGGATCCCAGGAGCGATGGAGCACCAGGATGAGCGCCCATCCAGAGTTCGGCTTTCGGTACCCCATCACCGGCTTCGCCGAGCAGCTCGGGTAGGGCGTGGAGGTCGCCCCAGGCGTAGTTTCGCACCACGCAGTCCAGTCGACCGGCAACCATACTCAGTCCGCGTCATTCAGTCCGCGTCGGCCATCACGGCCTGGACTTCGGCCACCCGAGCCTCGACCGCGGCCTGATCCGCGGCCTCCAGATTCAGTCGGAGCAGCGGTTCGGTGTTCGAGGGACGGAGGTTGAACCACCAATCGCCGGCATCGACGGTGAGCCCATCGAGTCGATCCAACTGCGCGCCAGGCTGCTGTCGGTAGTGCTCGGCGACCTGCTCGATCACGGCATGCGCGTCCGATACCCGAGTGTTGATCTCTCCCGACGCCTCGTAGCGCTTGAGTGGGGCCAGGAGCTCTGACAGCGTGCCACCGGATCGACTCAGCTGTTCGAGCACCATCATCGACGCAATCAGTCCGGAATCAGCCCGGTAGTTGCGACTGAAGTAGTAGTGGGCCGAATGCTCCCCACCGAAGATGCCGTCCTCGGTGGCCATGATCTGTTTGATGAACGAATGTCCGACCCGGGACCGGATCGCTCGACCCCCGTTCTCGGCGATCACCTCGGGGACGACCTTGGAGCAGATGAGGTTGTAGACCACGGCCCGGCCCGGGTTGTCCTTCAGGATGGCCCCCGCCAGCAAAGCGGTCGTGAGCGAACCCGAAACCGGTTCGGCCTTCTCGTCGACGAGGAAGACCCGATCGGCGTCACCGTCGAAGGCCAAGCCGATGTCAGCCCCGGTCTCCAGAACTCGGGCTCGGAGATCTGCCAGATTCTCGATCTGGATGGGATCGGCCGGATGATTGGGGAAGGTGCCGTCGAGCTCGCCGAACAGCACCTCGAGATCGAAGGGCAATCCCTCGAATGCCGCCGGGACGACCAGTCCGCCCATGCCATTCGCCGTATCGGCAACGACCTTGAGAGGCCGCAGCCCATCGGTGTCGATGAACGAGCGTACGTGATCGGCGAAGGCCGCCAGCAGGTCATCCGTGCGGCGAACACCCGCAGATGAGGCCGGGTCGGCACCCCGTTCGGCAACGGCCTTGATGAAGGACAGCCCGCTGTCCTCACCGATCGGAGCAGCGCCGGAACGGCACAGCTTGATCCCGTTGTAGCCGGCCGGATTGTGCGATGCGGTGAACATCACACCCGGCATCCCCAGTGAGCCCGAAGCGAAGTAGATGAGGTCGGTACTTCCCATGCCGATGTCCAGGACATCGAGGCCCATCGATTGCACTCCGTTGGCGAACGCATCGACCAGTTCCGGGCCCGACGGGCGCATGTCGCGTGCGATCACGACCTCGGTCGTCGAAGGCTCGGTGTCACGAATGAACGCCGCGAAGCCGACACCGAGCGCCTGACAGGTGTCGGCATCGATCTGATCGGGATAGGTACCTCTGATGTCGTACGCCTTGACGATGACATTCAGGTCCAGCATGTTCAATCCTGCTCTCTCGTGACATCGCCCCGCATCGGGGCTTTGGTGATGCTCGCGCCTTCTCCACCATCGGTCGTGAGACCATCGGTCGTGAGACCATCGGTCGTGAGACCATCGGTCGTGAGACCAGAGAGTACGAGTTCCTGGTGATGGGTGGGCCGATAGCCCCCGGCGCCCGCCCTGCGCCGGATACGCACCAGATCCTTCAGGAGCTGCGCGGTGTCCCAAAGCACCCGAACCGACGAGCCATCCCGATTCTCCACCGTGACCGGGATCTCCTGCATCGACAGTTGATCTTGTTCCGCGATGAGGAAGAGCTCGACATCGAAGGAGAAGCCGTCGATGACGGTGCGTTCGAACACCACGCGCCCGAGGTCCCCCTGAAACCCCTTGATTCCACATTGAGTGTCCCGGAAATGGCCGAGCAGCACCAGATGCGTCAGCCAGTTGACGACTCGACCTCCCAACTCCCGAACGCGACGCGCCCGAACCAAGGTGGTCGTTTCCTCGTGGCGTCGGCTGCCGGCCACGAAGTCCCAGCCATCCTCGAGTGCTGCGAGTACGTCGAGGATCGTCTGAGGCGGGTAGGCCAGATCCGCATCGGTGAAGATGACCGACCGTCCGCCGGCTTCGATGAACCCGGTCCGCACCGCAGACCCCTTGCCCCGGTTGGTCCGTTGCTGCACCACTGTTGCTCCGGCAGACCGCGCCACGTCCGCGGTGCGATCGGACGAACCGTCGTCGACGACGATGATCTCGTAGTCAGCAGGCGGAACGACACGCTCGACATGCTGGGCGATGGCATCGATCGTTCGTCCGATCGAGCGTTCCTCGTTGTAGGCCGGGATCACCACCGACAGGCGGAGTGTGCGTCGGGAGGAGCGAGGTTGACGCTCGGCCATCTCGCGCCGCACGGTGTTGAAGAGCACCCATCGATAACCGATCCAACGCACGGCAGCGGCACCGGCAACGGCCAACCCCTTGGCCACGACCAAACGCAGACCCAGCGCATGGAGGAGCAAGAGGATGGCGAGGTCGACCAACCCCGCCACGACCGCAAGGGCACCGAAGATCGCCGGACTCCGGACCCATCGAGCGTTGGCCTGACCACGAAAGGTCAACAGGCGATTGAGGAGATAGCTGGCCATTGCGGCCAGTGCGAGCGCAACCCCATCGGCGAGCAGCAGACTCTGCGACGACGAGAGGAGCAGCAGGAGACCAACATCGATCGAGGTGGCGATCAGACCGACGACAGCGAAGAGTCGCAGTCGACCGCGCATCAGGATGCTCGGGATCGGCGATCGAGCAGGTACAGCACGACGATGCCCATCAGCCCGACGAGCGCCAGGCCGTACCCGAGGTACTCGGCCATCGTGTAGCCGTAGTGGAGTTCGACCGTGGTCGACGTCGGAACCACGACCATCATGTTGGGGCCGATCCGCCACGGGCCTTCGGCACCCGAAGCGTTCCAATTCGGGAAGTAGGAGGTCTTGACCAGCACCGGTTCTCCCAGCCGGTCGACATCGAACCTGATCCAGTCGGTCCCCTGCGAGAGGTTCGAGACGACCGTCGGATCGATGGCGTCGCTCGGTGCCAGGGTCAAGAAATCGGCCCGAGGCCACGACGCCGGGCCATCTTCGGCCGGCATGGCGGTGAACTGCTGCGGATCGTTGTAGAAGGCGACAGCCTGACTCAACCAACCCACGTCGAATCGGGTGGCGAGGTCACCGATCTGGTCCGAGGAGGGCCCCTCTGCCACCACTGGCTGGAACGCCAGTCCTTCGACCATCGCCGAATCCGCAACCTGGAAGACGCTCCACGGTGGCGACTCGGCAACCAAACGGAGATCCGGGTGGGACAGGGCAGCCTCTGTTGCTTCGTTCGACTGCGCCATGTAGTAGCGGACGCCCATGATCTGGAGCTGCCGAACCCCGGTGTTCATGTCGAAGGCGCGGTACGGCAGGTCCCGTTGGGCTCGGCTCGGAGCGAACGACAGGGTGCTCTGGTGCAGGAAATGGAACGGCGTCGTGGCCGACGACTCGAAATAGAGGCCCTCCATCGAGCCGATGCAACCATCGGTCCAGTGCGGCAACAGCATGAGTGCCATTGGCGTGCCATACCGGTCGAGACCTTTGTCGTACTCCCACATGGCGCGTCCGCAGCCCTCTTCGTCACCGACGGTGTCCATCGTGGAAACGATGTCTCGGTACTCACGGAACGAACGTTTCTCCTCGTAGCCGGAGTAATTCCACGACACCCAACTCGGAATGAAACTCGCCTCTGCGGAGCGAATACCGAACCAGTTGTAGCGGCCCTGGGCATCGACGGTGGAGAACGGCATCGCCCGGAGCGGGATCGACACCGCGATCAACGCCACGACCAGCCCCATGGCTCCGGCCCCGACCATGACTCGCCGGTCGGGACGATGCAACTGCTCGGATATTGCGGCGGCGCTGAAGCGGATGACCAGGCCGACACCGACCGCAGCCAGGAAGTAGACCGACAAGTAGTAGAACGGAAGCAGACGCGCGTTCCACAGCTTGCCCTCGGGAAGGTTGGCGACGCCCGATGCCGAGGCCAGGGCCAAACAGGCGAACAGCAAACCGGCTCGATCCCGGTTGGCGAAGGCCAGCACTGCTCCGATGAGGGCAACCGGCAGCAGGACCTTCATGGGCGTCGTCAACAGTGCAGGGCCGACCTCGTTCAGACGCTCCCAACCCATGTCGTTGAAGTAGTCGGCGCGAAGGTAGAACGGGAGGAGCCAGAAAGCGCTGGTCAGCGCAGCAATGGGTCCGACCACGACCAGCCAGATCGCCCGTCCTCTCACCACTGGGTCGGCCGCGATGAGGGTGACGACAACGACGACGAAGGACAACACGGCAGCCGCCGCCATCAATCGGCTCGAACCGTCGTTCATTCCCACGGGGACGAGTGCCATGGTCAAGCCGACGGCTCCGACCCGAAAGCGTCCGATCCCGGCATGGAGCACAACGGCGATGAAGAGACCCGCAATCAGGAAGAACAGCGGGATCAGATGACTCAGGGCCACGAGGGCAATGAGAACTGCGGCCGAAGCCCGGTGGGCGCCCGAGTCCATGGCCCGCGTCGAAACGCCGAGCGCGAGCAGTGTCAGACACAGACTGAGCGAGAAGGCGAACTCCCCGGCCAGTGTGGACGCCACGTTGCCGCCGTAGATGGTGAAGTTCGTGTCGAACAAGAACAACAACGAGCCGAGGGCAAGAAACGCCGGAACCGGCTCCGGGCACCCCATCATGCGACCCATGAACCAGGCCGCCAACGGGAACATCACCAGACCGGCGACGCTGACCAACTTGAAGGAAATCCCGTAGGGCAGCGGCACGACCAGGACAGCCGCCACCGAGGCCAAGGTCCAACAAAGAGTCCGATGCTTCGGGAAACGGCGGCCCAGCCCCGCACCCGCAATCAGGCAGACCAGCGCCAGCGGAAGTCCTACGATCGGGGACACACCCGCGTTGACGGCCAGAATCGCGAGCGGGGGCGCCACCATGTAGTAGTGGTACGCGGGGAAGCCGGCATACCAATCGGGTGTCCAGCCCGTGAGCCGCCCTTGTGACAAGAGACTGTCACGCATGAAGGCCGGACCCCACACGTGAGCCCCCATGTCGCCGCCCGATGGGGTCGTGTCGGAGAACAACAGGTCGGGTCGCATCTGAAAGAACACGAAGACCGAGGCGATGAAGGCCACCAGGAAGCCGACCATCGCCGGCGAAGGCAGACCGAACGCCAGCGACGAGCCCGCAACCGCCGGGTTTGCGGCGGGCTCCGCCACAGCCTCGGCCTCGGCCACCTCAGACCCCGTCATCTCAGGCGCCGATACCGACATCACCACCGGATCTTCAGGTATCGCCAGCTCTTCGGGCACCGCCAGGTCTTCGGGCACCGCCAGGTCTTCGGGCACCGCCAGGTCTTCGGGCACCACCGGATCTTCAGGTACCGCCAGGTCTTCGGGCACCGCCAGATCCGAGTTCGTCTCGGTCACATCGGCGGACGGCGCCGAACGGGCTGAAGACCGTTGTTCGTCGGCTCGCAGAAAGTCCTCGACCCAGGACGCGTCCGCCTCATCCGGCGGATCATCGCCTTCGATCGCGTCGGGTACGGATGCAGTCATGGGCTTTCCATGGTGGCACCGCCACGACCTCTTGTGAGGTCATGCCGCGAAATCGCCCGGAGCAGTCAGCGACGACGGCCCGAATGCGTGCCGACCTGCTCCAACACGACCTTCAGATCGATCGGGGCACCGCCCAGATTCCAGGTTCGGGTGTCGCAGTTCTCACACGAGTTCATCGCCATCTCGTTGCCGTCGACCATCAGGGTGATCGCCACCACATCGTGTCCACAGGCCGTGCACTTGTCGGGTTCCACCAGCATTGCATCCTCCGCATTCTCGCCTACCGATGAACCGTCGGTCGGACGACGAGAAGTTCGATAGGTCGAACGAACCGCTTCGGCCCAGCGTGGCAACGAGCCGAGACAGGCCGGTCTCCGAGGTCACGCATCGTCAGAGTAGGAGCGCCAACGTTCCAGCGTTGAAGGCCATATGGGCGATCACGGCGGGACCGAGACGGCCCGTCACGGCCACCAGACCCCCGGCCACCAGCCCAAACACGAACAATCCCGGGAACTGCAGCCATTGCGCATGGACCGCCGCGAACACCGCTGCCTGCACGCAAACCGCGACCAGCGGCCCGAAGCGGCGCATCAACGCCCGCAGGAGCAGCCCACGGAAGAAGACTTCCTCGACAACGGGCGCCGCCACCGTCACCAGGACGATCAGCAGGAACCGATCGAGATTGCCGTCGATCGAGTTGATCAGCTCCCGCGCAGGCTGGCTCGGATCGTCATCGATGAACCACAGGATCGGAAAGTAGAGGGCCCAGAGGATCAGGAACTGCGTTACCAATCCTGCGGCCACGCCCGACGCGAAATCCCGGGGTCGCGCCGTGAGTCCGAGATCCTGCACGGGACCGTTCCCGCGGCGAGCCGCCGTCAGCAAGGGACCACCTCCGTAGCAGACCCAGAGCGGCACGGCACCTACGAACAAGAACCAGATCGGGAGTGTGTCCGGGACGGTTCCATCCAAGAAGACCGCCAGCAACAACAACGCCCACGCCACCGAGGTGACCTGCGCTGCCAGCAACCATCCGATCGCGTCGGGCAAGCCCCAGCGAGGCGACGCGGCTGCATGCGATGCAGCGACAGGACGATCGGGAGCGCTCGACACGGAAGAAAACCGTAGCGGCGACCACCTCGTCGGCGCGCCCCGAGCCAACCCACAGAGGTCACAGGGGTGATCACGCCAACGACGCTCTCCCGGCCTAGTCTGAGGATATGGCAGAAAAAAAGTCTCCGCCGCCTCCGCCTGCCGGCCGCAATCCACGGCTGCCTGGCAAAAGTGACGGCGGGTGGCCCCGATGGTCGATCTGGGTCGTCGTCGGGATCTTCGCGCTCCTCCTCACCGTCATGGCCGCGTTCTCTCCTCAGGACTCGAACGAGATCAGCTACGACGAGTTCCTGACCAAGGTCGAGAACGACGAGGTGGCGTCCATCAGCTTCGACAACACGACAGCGAGAATCACGGGCGAATTGAACAACGGAGAGACCTTCCGCTCCACTGGGCTCACACAATGGCCAGAGGCCGACCTGGCCACGCTGCGGGCCCACGATGTCGAGTTCACCCCGGACACACCAACCGGCAACTTCCTGCTGAATCTCATCCCGATCTTCCTGCCCTTCATGATCGTCATCGCCTTCTTCTGGTGGATGGCTCGCCGACAGCAGTCACAAATGGGCGGCATCATGTCGATCGGACGATCGAAGGCCAAGACCTACACCACCGAGCGACCCGGCACGACCTTCGCCGACGTGGCCGGCTACGCCGCCGTCAAGAAGGAGGTCACCGAGGTCGTCGACTTCTTGAAGGATCCGTCCGTCTTTGCCGACATCGGAGCCCGCATCCCCAAGGGAGTGCTGCTCGTCGGCCCGCCTGGAACCGGCAAGACCCTGATCGCCCGGGCTGTGGCAGGCGAAGCCGGTGTGCCGTTCCTGTCGGTCACGGGCTCGGACTTCATGGAGATGTTCGTCGGCGTGGGTGCCAGTCGAGTCCGCGATCTGTTCAACGAGGCCCGCAAGATGGGCAAAGCCATCATCTTCGTCGACGAGATCGATTCGATCGGCCGAAAGCGCGGCGCAGGTCTCGGCGGCGGGCACGACGAGCGGGAACAGACGTTGAATCAGATGTTGGCCGAGATGGACGGCTTCGAGCCGACCGAAGGCATCGTCATGATGGCCGCCACCAACCGGCCCGACATTCTCGATCCCGCGCTGCTGCGTCCCGGTCGCTTCGATCGTCAGGTCGTCGTTCCCCTGCCGGAACTCGATGATCGCAAGGAGATCCTCGCGGTCCACATCAAGCACAAGAAGATGGCGGACGATGTCGACGTCAACGTGATTGCCCGTGGCACGCCCGGCATGAGCGGCGCCGATCTCGCCAACCTCGTGAACGAAGCCGCCCTCTTCGCCGTCCGCAGCGGAGACAAGCGGGTCTCGGCCCACCACTTCGACATGGCTCGGGATCGGGTCCTCATGGGTGTCAAACGCGACTCCATGGTGCTGTCCGAAGCCGAGCGCGAAGCGGTCGCCTATCACGAGACCGGACACGCCCTTTGTGCCGCTCTCCTGCCCAATGCCGACCCGCTGCACAAGGTCACGATCATTCCCAGCGGCATGGCTCTCGGCGTCACCATGCAGTTGCCGAAAGAGGACCGCCACATCTATCGCCGGGATTACATCGAAGACCGCCTGGTGGTCATGTTGGGCGGTCGGATGGCCGAGGAACTGGTATTCGACATGACGTCGACGGGCGCGTCCGACGACCTGCTCCGCGCAACGGAAACGGCCCAGAAGATGGTGAAGGAATGGGGCATGAGCGACAAGGTCGGTCCCATGGCATGGGGCGGCAGCGGTCAGGTCTTCCTCGGGGACAGCATGATGAACACGCAGGAGTTTTCCGACGAGACTGCACGAGTCATCGACGAGGAGACCCAGCGGATCCTGCTCGACGCCGAGGACCGGTGTCGAGACCTCCTCACCACCAATCGCAACGCGCTGGATCTGGTCGCGAGAAACCTCCTGGAGAAGGAGACGATCGACGGCGCCGAGGTCGATCGCCTGATCGGCATCGCTGCCGCCCCCGGCCCCTCCGCCGCTCTGACTGATTCAGTCACCGCCACCGATTCGGTCGCCGCCGATTCAATGGGGGAGAGCTAGCCGAAACTCCTCGGCCGGAATCGGTCCGAAGAAGCTGTGCTGGACGACTCCGCGAGGGTCCACGACCAGCGTGGTCGGGACCCCATCGATTCGGTATCGCTTGTGACGTTCGGCGTCGGCTTCCACATCGATCCGCTCGACCACCGTGTCGGGCCGATCGAGGCTTCCAACCAGTTCCCAGACCCCGGCGCAGCTGTCACAGGTCCTCGAGCTGAACACGACCACGAGGATCGGCGTCTCCGGTTCGGAGAAGTCGGCGCGATCGAGCTGGGTCGGGGCTCGATAGGACGGGGCCGATGGCGCTTCGGGCCGACGACGCTGCAAGACGACAGCGACGCCCACGGCCATGAGCGTCAACACCACCAGCAGCACCAATCGAAGGATCACGAGCCCTCACTTGCATCGATGACGGGAACCGCCGCGATGACCGCGAGCGAGGTGTCGGCAACCACCGTCTGGAGCTCGACATTGACCGGCTGATCGGCCGTGATGAGCAGCGGCGCGCCGGCCACTGCTGCCTCGACCGGGACCGCGACGTAGCCCGAGCCGGGAATCGAAGCTCGAACGGGCGGCAACAACTCGCCTGCAACCACGACCCGGATCTCGACCAACGTGCCCTCGGCGCCGGTTGCGATCACCATCGTCGAGTCGGTTCCGATCGGTTGCTCGCCGACTTCGAACGAGACCCACGGAATCACCCAGCTCAGGGCATTGATCTCCACTCCCCGACTACTGGCGACGCCGACCGAGGCGCTCGGCTGGGTCGAGGCGACGGGGGTTGCAGGGGGTAGGTCTTCCTCGGGTACTTCCTCGGTCTGCCCGTCCTGGCGCATCGTCATCGACGCTGCGAACCCGAACGCACCGTTGAAGCTTGTGCCGATCCGAGCCTCGGCCCCACCGGCCCCGATCAGCGAGGTATCGATCCTCGGATTGACCTGCCAGCGCTCCACCACGACCGGCACGCCATTGGCCGAGCGCACGCTGAGGCCGAAATCGTAGGGAAGCGGGAGCCCGTAGCCAGCGAGTGTCTGGGCCAGGTCGAGCACCACGAATCGGCCGGGCAGAACCGTTGCCTCGATGGGAACCAGCCCGTAGCTGGCCCGGTCTGCCGGATCGAGTTCGAACTCGAGATCGACCTCGGCCTGGTCTGACGTGGGGTTGAAGATCACGACTCGGTGGTCACCGCCTTCATGCACCCGCCCGGCCGGGAACGACCATTGGCCCGCAGGATCGGCAACGCCCAGTTGCAGAGCTGCTCCGCGCGGCCCCAGCGTGCCGTCGAAGACCTGGAGCCGCTCGACCACCAGTTGACCCTGGATCGTTTGGATCGATGTGGCGATGTGATCCGTCCGCGTCACGAAGTCACCCACGTTGAGGACTCGGACCGATTGGGCCGGCACCACGGCCGACTGCAATGCCTGAGGAACGACGGTCCGCGATGCCGCCTGGAAGGTCACGTCGAACACAACATCCTCGGGAAAGGGATTGAGGAGCGCAAGATACTCAACGCTGTCCCTCGTGGTGACGCCGTCGGCGAAGTACCAGCTCTCGGACGCCTCCGTGGCACAAGGACCCTGGGTGACCCCTTGCGCCGTCATGACGCTGTGACCGACCACACCGACCCCGTCCACCACCTCGATCACGGCGCCGAGGTTCGCCGAGCCGTCCAACGCCGCCAGGTCAACGACTTCCGTCGACCGTGGCGCGATCTCGAACCGCAAACCTGGACCAGGGCCGGATTCGGTGATCAGGTCGACATTGGCGATCGCAGGCTCGGTGCCGATGTTGCTGATGGCGACCTCGTGCGTGGCGTATCCGCCCACGTCCCCCGATCCCACCGGGCAGAACCACACGTTGGACAACGGCGCCGGCTCGGCCAGCGCCGGGGTCAGCACCCGATCCTGGACCGGGAAACCATCGGGTTCCGGCGCGAAGTCGACACGGTCGTAGAGGACACCGGCGGCCAACAACCCGAACAACAGGCCCAGGGTGCTCCATCGGATCATGACTCGACCTCACGACGTTCCGAACGAGCCAGGACGATTCCGGCCACCACGATGAGCACCTGTCCGATCAGGGCCAACCTGCGAACGAGCGGCGTTCGATAGGACACGTCGAGTTCCGACCCGAGAGGAGCGTCCACATACAGTAGGCCATCGGAGACACTCGCCACCTGGGAGCCCTCGATCGACGAATCCCAACCATCGGCAGTCACTGCGACCAGGGTCCCGACGTCGGCAACGGTGTCCGGAGCGGCCGCCCCAGCCTCCCATCCCCCGGCCGATGGAACTGCATCGATCCGGACGCCTCCGGACAGGTCGGTGTCGAGCTGAGAACGGGGGGTGCCATCGAGCCCGAGCGCGTCCCTCGAAATGGCGACCACAGGCCCGTCCGATTCGATGTTCCGGTAGACCCGAAGATTGGGCGTCCCGGGTACCCGGGCCAGGTCGAGCTGACGACCGAGCGCGTCCTCGAAACCTCCACCGACATCGTGTTGCGTCCCGACATAGGGCGCAGGCGCGAGCTGGGGCACCACCACCACCAAGTCGACGCCGTAGGAAGCCAGGAGACGGCCGAGTCGGACGACGTCCCCCGACGCAGCCAGATCGAGCCGTTCGCCGATGGCGGTCGTGATGCCGTCCGGACCCGGAGACCAACGACCGAGCGCACTCCCGGCGTGCCCATCCACCACGGCGTAGGAGATCCCACCCTCGGTCCTGGCGGCGTCGACAGGCAGAACCGAGGGATCGCCGACCCACAGCATGCGGGCCGGTCCCTCGTACTGCTCGACCAGCAACGTCGCTGAACTGCGATAACTCTGCTCCGGTTGGTCCCAACGCCCGCCGAGTGACATCTGAACGAGGAGAAGACCGGCGGTCGCCATCGACGCGATACCCCCGAACGCTACGATCTGCCGCCAACCGAAACGGTAGCCGACCAGATCGATCTCGACGGAACGGGTTCCGGCTCCGATCGACAAGGCCAACCCGGCTGCAGCGGGAGCCAGCAACAATTCGGCCGAAGGCAGATCCATCGGCATCCACCCTCTCCGGTCGGCCCAGGCAACGAGCCAGAACACGATGGCAACGCTCCAGCCGTTCACACCGAGGTCGAACCGTGTTCCCCGCCCCAACAACAGCGCAAGCATGGCCGCCAGGAGCAGTCCGAGGGTGAGGAGGCGGGGCCCCGCCACGTCCGGAGCGAAGCGCAACAGGTCGGCCAGGGAATCGAAGGCTGCCTCGGGCGAAGGCGGACCCACCAACCATGCCCAACTCCCTCGACGGAGGATGTCGAACGTCCATGGCGCGTGGAGGGCGCCGGGCACCACCACGGCGGCCACTCCCCCGAGACCGAGTCGAACCAGCCCATCGGTTCGGAGCGTCAGTACCGAGCCGAGGGCAACAGCGACGAGCAAGAGCAATGCAACGAGGACAACGGCAGGAACGAACGTGGCGACCGTGGCGACCAGGAAACCGAACCGCAGAAGTCGAACCTCGACGTCTCGATCGACCACGGTGGGCCCGGGCCGACCGCCTTGTCGTCCATAGGGTGCGGTCCCCTGTAGACGGAGCACCGAGCCGACCAGGGCGGGAGCCGCACCCCACACCACGAGCGCATCCCAACGCCCGGCCGCGATCATCGCCACCAACAGCGGGTTGGCGACGTAACCAACGGCGGCCAACGCCGATGCCCTCGGCGACGCCAGGGGTCGAACCAGTCGCCACATCCCCACCGTGCCCAGCACGACCGGACCCAACAACAGTAGCAGGTCGAACAGCCCGTCGGCCCAGAAGAACGCGAGCTTCCCCAGCGCCAGCACCCCGAACGCGGTGGCCGGATTGCCGGGCGAACCGGCACCGGCGCTCCGCCATCCTCCCGACCATTCCGAGAACAGCCGACCGGCCCCGGGCAGATCGAGAAACTGACCCACCGGTGTCACACCGGTGGAGATCAGATCTCGGGTTCCGAACAGCATGAGGGTCGTCAACAAGCCGCCGATGATGGTGGCATCGCGCAGCCCGGACGAATCATCACCGGCGAAGGAATCCCGCACCGAGCTGTACATCGAAACGAACCGGTCCCCGACCGCGAACTGACCCCGGAAGAACGCATTGAGACGAGCCGAACCACCGACCTGGAGGGCATGGATTTCGCGATCGGAGATCTTGCGCAGCTCATGGAGGGCGGCGCGGCGCTCTCGGATCTCCCCGAAACGACGAGCATTCCACCAGATGGCTCCGATGGCGTCGGCTGCCTGCCGTCGCCTCCCGGCCACGAGCGAGTACCCGGCTTCGATGAGCAACAGCAGCAACGCGAGAGGCAGGACACGCAACAGGGAGAATCTGGACGAGGTCACCAGGAGGGTACGCAGACGGTGTCGGCCCAGAGCTCGTCGTCGCGCATTCGCATCTGCTTCCTCCGGCGGACGAGGCCGTGTCACCACCGCCGACGGCACGGCAACGACACGAGCACCGGCGACGTGGGCACGCCAGCACAGATCGAGGTCTTCACTGACCGATCCCATGGCGACGTCGAAGCCACCGAGGGCTCGGAACAGGTCGGACCTCACCAGCTGCACGCCCGCCGGCGCCACGAACACGTCGCGTACCGAATCGTACTGTTCCTGATCGAAATCGCCAGGTTCCACCAGGTCGACCTGCACCCCGAAGCGATCGGATCCTCCGCCGACCGCCGCGATCCGCCTCGGATCCTCGGCCCGCACGTACTTCGGCGTGACGATCCCCGCATTGGAACGGTAGAGCTCCTCCACCAGATCCGACACGGCTCGGGGCGACAGTGTGACCCCGTCGGTGCAGAACAAGAAGAAGGCGCCCCCGCTGACCAGCTCCATCGCCTGATTGGCGGCCGCGGCAAAACCCAGCTTTGGCTGGGACCGGTGGTGAAAGGCCTCGGGCAGGACCTGAGCCAACCGGTCGGCCACGGGCACCGAGGCGGTATCGATCACCAGCACGCTGATATTGGGGTAGTCCTGGTCCGCCAGGGAACCGAGCAGCTCGTCGAATCGCTCGCCCGGTTCCTGCGCGACGACAACCGCAACGACAGCTGGCGCTTCGTCGGCTGCAGCATGTGAACCGACGACGAGCGCGGCGGGGGAAAGAGGGGATGCCGAGGGAACAGTCACGGGTCGCCAACACTAGCTGCCAGATCCAGCCCACCGTCTGCATGGACGGCTACCCTCTCGACGTGCGTCAGCCCCGACCGGACGAGATTCCAAGCGTGCGACAGTGAAAGCCCTGGTGACCGGGGCAGCCGGCTTCGTCGGCCCGCATCTGGTGCACCACCTGACCTCGCAGGGCGACGCGGTGGTGGCCCTCGATCGCCACAACGGCCCCGACTTGCTCGATCCCGATGGATGGATCGACGTCGTCGACTCGACTGCGCCCGACGTCATCTATCACCTGGCCGGCTGGAGTGACGTGGGTGGCTCGTGGCAGTACCCGCTCGAAACCTGGCGGATCAACACCGAGGGTGTGATCTCGGTGCTCGCTGCGGCCCGGAAGCACAAGGTCGACCGCGTCATCGTGGTCAGCAGCGCCGACATCTACGGCATCGTCCGTCCTTCGGAACTGCCCCTGCTCGAGTCCACACCGGTCCGACCCCGTTCTCCCTATGGTGCCAGCAAGGAAGGGGCCGAGGCCGTGGCCCGACAGTTCCATCAGGGCTGGGACCTCGGCGTGATCATCGCTCGTCCCTTCAACCACATCGGGCCCGGCCAATCGACCAACTTCGTCGCCCCCGCCTTCGCCGACAGGATCGCCCGATCCGAGCTCGTCGGCTCGGGCACGCTGCTGCACGGCGATCTCAGCCCGCGCCGTGATTTCACCGACGTGCGCGACGTGGTACGGGCCTATCGGCTGCTGGCCACGCACGGAAAAGTGGGAGAGACCTATAACATCTGCTCGGGGGCCGATGTCGGTATGCAAGAACTGCTCGACCGCCTGCTGGGCGAGTCGCGGGTCCCCATCGAGGTCACCACCGATCCCGACCTACTCCGACCAGTAGACTTGCCGGTCTTGCGGGGCTCACACGATCGCCTCACCCGAGATACCGGCTGGAACCCGGAGATCACCCTCGAACAGACGCTTCGCGATGTCCTGGAAGACGCCCGGCATCGAGCCAGCAGTCCCCCCATTGGAGAAAACTCATGACGAAAAAGGCACTCATCACCGGGCTCACGGGGCAGGACGGCTCCTATCTTGCCGAGCTCCTGCTGGACAAGGGATATCACGTTGCCGGCATGGTCCGCCGCTCCAGCACGGTCAACTTCGAGCGCATCGCCCACATCCAGGACGCAATCGAGATCGTCCAGGGTGACCTGCTCGACGAGGCGTCGCTGACCGACGTCGTTCGCCGGGTACGCCCCGACGAGGTCTACAACCTGGCGGCCCAATCGTTCGTACAGACCTCGTGGCAACAAGCGGTGCTCACCGGCGAGACAACCGCACTCGGGGCGACCCGGCTGCTGAACGCCGTCCGCGACGTGGATCCCGACATCCGCTTCTATCAGGCCTCGTCGTCGGAGATGTTCGGCAAGGTCCAGGCTGTGCCACAGACGGAATCGACGCCGTTCTATCCTCGCAGTCCGTACGGTGTGGCCAAGCTCTACGGCCACTGGATCACCGTCAACTATCGCGAGAGCTACAACCTCCACGCATCCAGCGGCATCCTGTTCAATCACGAGAGCCCGCGACGAGGACTCGAGTTCGTCACCCGCAAGATCACCCACCACGTGGCCCGCATCAAGCACGGGCTGATCAACGAACTCCGGCTCGGCGATCTCCACCCTCAGCGGGACTGGGGTTTCGCTGGCGACTACGTGGAGGGCATGTGGCTGATGTTGCAGCAGGAGCAACCCGACGACTACGTCCTGTCGACCGAGGAAACCCACACCGTCGAGGAGTTCTGCGAGATCGCCTTCGGGGCCGCCGGTCTCGACTGGCGGGAGTACGTCGTCCAGGACGAGCGCTTCATGCGACCGGCCGAGGTCGATCTGCTGATCGGTGACGCGTCGAAGGCCAAAGCGAAGCTGGGCTGGACTCCAAAGACCAGCTTCCGGGAGTTGGTCGAGATGATGGTCGATTCCGACCTTGCGTTGATCGAACGCCAGCAACGAGCACAGGCCTAGGGACTCGCTGCGATGCGCGTGACCGTTCTGTGTGGTGGCGTCGGGGCAGCTCGGATGCTGCGCGGCCTGATCCAGATCGTCGACGCAGCCGACCTGGTTGCCATCGTCAACGTCGGCGACGACCTGGAACTCCACGGACTGTCGGTCTCTCCCGACCTCGATACCATCACCTACACCCTGGCCGACCAGGTCAGCACCGAGCGAGGATGGGGCCTCGAGGGCGAGACCTGGCAGGCAATGGAGATGGTGAATCGCTATGGCGGCATCGACTGGTTCTCGCTCGGGGATCGGGATCTGGGAACCCATCTGTACCGCACCCACCGGCTCGGACAAGGGGCCTCTCTGGCAGAGGTGACCTCCGAGATCGTCGCTGCCTGGGAGCTGCCCCTCGTGATCATGCCCGTCACGAACGATCGCCTGCGAACGATGGTCACCACCGTCGATGAGGGCGAGATCAGCTTTCAGGAGTACTTCGTGCGCCGCCACCACGATGTTGCCGTGACGGCGGTTCGCTTCTCCGGCGCCGCGGCGACCACCCCGACTCCTGGTGCACTCGACGCATTGAGGGACGCCGACCGAATCGTGATCGCTCCCTCCAATCCAGCGGTGTCGATCGACCCCATCCTGGCGGTACCCGGTATCCGTGAGGTGCTGGTCGAACGCCGAGCCGACGTGGTGGCGGTGTCACCCATCATCGGAGGCAAGGCACTCAAGGGCCCCGCCGACCGCTTACTGGTCGAACTGGGGCGGGAATCATCATCGGTGGCGGTCGCCGAATGGTACCGGGACGTGATCTCGACGTTGATCATCGACGAGATCGACGCCGAACTGGCCCCGGCGGTAGCAGCTCACGGCGTTCGTGCCGTCGTCGCACCAACCATCATGCGAGACACCGATTCCGCCCGAGCGTTGGCTCGGACCGTGCTCGAGCAGGGCTAGCCGGCGTCCGCAGCCCCGAGGGTGGCGATGTCGTTGATGATCGGAGACTTGGGGATGTCGGCGGGATCGGTCCCGACCGGAAGCAACGCGATCGTGATCGCGTAGTTGTCCTTGACGATCCTGAAGTCGCCCAGACCCTCGGTGATGACTTCGGGCGGTGCGTCGGACTGGGGATCCTCCCAGTAGGCCAGCACCAATTCAGCCTCTTCACCATCGCACCCGACGCTCTCGTCCAACTGGGTCGGGGCCTCGGAGGGTCCCGGGATGTACAGGCTGTCGGTCAGTACGCCACCGGTGGCCTGCAGATAAGAGTTGATAGTTGCGTTGCGACCCGATGCGGTCGTGTTGAAGGGATGGACGTGCATGAGCCCATCGCCATGGGTGTGCACGCCGGCTGGATCGTTGCTGGTCGTGGCGAAGGGCAGGTCGGTACCGCAGTTGTTGAACAACAAGGCACCGTGCCAATGATCGATCAGGGCCCGAGGAGCGACGCCGACGTTGCCCTCACGCTGGGATGCCAGATACCCCACCGCTCCGGCGCCCAGCAGCACGATCAGCACGATGGCAGGGACGAACCACGACCGGCCTTGGTCGGGGGCCGGCGCCTTGATACCAGAAGTTGACGAACGATTACGTCGAGATTCCTTTGCCACGGTTCGTCAGGGTAGAGCCCCCTGAAGCTCTAGCGTGGTCACATGCTGACACGGCTCGAGATTCTCCCTGTCCCTGGTCTTCCCGAAGTCGCTCCCGGTGATGACCTCGCAGGCCAGATCATCGATGCCTGTCTTCATGGGGTCGTCGACGACTCGACGCCGGTCGGCCTGCGCGACGGCGATGTGTTGGTGGTCAGCCAGAAGGTGGTGTCCAAGGCCGAGGGTCGTCAGGTCATCGTCGATCCCGATGATCCCCTGGCCCACAAGCCGCTCGTCCTCCAGGAATCGGTCCGCATCCTGCGCCGACGAGGTGAGCTCATCATCAGCGAGACCAAACACGGCTTCGTCTGCGCCAACGCTGGCATCGATCGGTCCAACGTGGCTCCCGACGTCGCCCTGTTGCTTCCCGAGGATTCCGACCGCTCCGCCCGTCGCATCCGAGATGCCATCGAACACCGGACCGACACGCGGGTTGCCGTGATCGTGGCCGATACGTTCGGGCGCCCGTGGCGCCGGGGATTGACCGACATCGCGCTGGGCTGCGCCGGCATCCTGCCGGTTCTGGATCTTCGAGGCACCGAGGATGCCGGAGGCCGGGAATTGCACGTGACCGAAGTCTGCATCGTGGATGAGTTGGCCGGTGCCGCCGAACTGGTGCGCGGTAAGTCGAACGGCATCGCCGTCGCCGTCATCAGAGGCGTCGACCCGGCCTGGCTCGCCGAGGGAAGCGTGGCCGAGGACATCATCCGACATCCGTCCCAAGACCTCTTCCGGTGAGCAATCAGCCGCTGGCGTCCAACGAGCAGCTGCCATCCACCGCACCACCGCAGCCCCCGATCCTTCGCCATGTTCCCGAGGATCCGACGCCCGATGATCTGGTCGATGGCTTCATCGCGTTCGTGGAGGAGCAGGGCATCTCACTGTATTCGGCCCAGGAAGAAGCGATTCTCGAACTACTGGCCGGCAACAACGTCATCCTCAACACCCCCACCGGATCCGGCAAGTCGATGGTTGCGGCCGCCGCCCACTTCGTTGCGCTCGCCGGCGGAAAACGCAGCGTCTACACCGCACCCATCAAGGCCCTGGTCTCGGAGAAGTTCTTCAGTCTGTGCCGCGACTTCGGTTCGGAGCGAGTCGGCATGATCACCGGCGACGCCAGTGTCAATCCGAGCGCTCCGATCATCTGTTGCACCGCAGAGATCCTTGCCAACTGGGCACTGCGCGATGGGAGCGATGCCGACGTCGACGTGGTGATCTGCGACGAGTTCCACTACTACGCCGATCCGCAACGAGGCTGGGCCTGGCAACTTCCACTCCTGGAACTGCCCCAATGTCAGTTCCTCCTCCTTTCCGCAACGCTGGGACCAACCGACTTCTTCGAACGTGACCTCAGCCGACGGACCGGGCGGGACACCGTGCTGGTGCAGAGCGACGTTCGGCCGGTCCCGCTCGACTTCCAGTACCGAAGGACGACGCTTCATCATTCGATCGAAGAACTGTTGCGGACCGGTCGGGCCCCCATCTATCTCGTGCATTTCACTCAACGGGAGGCCACCGAGGCGGCTCAGAGCTACCTCTCACTCGATCCGCTGACCAAGGACGAGAAGGAACGGGTCAAGGCTGCGATCGGCGGATTCCGGTTCGACACCCCGATCGGCAAGGATCTCCGGCGCTACCTGGTCGGCGGCATCGGTGTCCATCACGCCGGTCTTCTCCCCAAGTATCGACTCCTGGTGGAGAAGCTGGCCCAGCAGGGGCTCCTCAAGATCATCTGCGGTACCGACACGCTCGGGGTCGGCGTCAACATCCCGATCCGTAGTGTGCTGTTCACCCAACTCTGCAAGTACGACGGAACCACCACCCGTCAGCTGACCCGTCGGGAGTTCAAGCAGATCGCGGGTCGAGCGGGGCGAAAGGGATTCGACGACGAAGGCACGGTATGGGCCCAGGCCCCGGCGCACGTGGTCGACAACCTACGGGCCGAGGACAAGGCCGCCAGCGACGGCAAGAAGAAGAAGGTCGTCAAGAAGAAGCAGCCGGATCGGGGCTACGCCCACTGGACCGAGGAGTCCTTCACCAAGATGATCGAGGGCGATCCCGAACCGCTCCGATCCAGTTTCGAGGTCAACCACCAGATGGTGATGCTCCTTCTGGACCGACCGGGCGACGGCTGCGCTGCGGTGAAACACCTGCTCACGACCAACCACGAATCCAAACGGCGGCAGCGCAACCACATTCGCCGGGCAATCTCGATCTACCGTTCCCTGGTCGATGCCGAGCTCCTGGAGTTCCCCGACGAGCCCGACGATCTGGGTCGAAGAGTTCGCGTCAACTTCGATCTGCAGGACGAGTTCGCCTTGCACCAGCCCTTGTCTCTGTGGGCGCTGGAGGCCATCGAGGAGCTCCGACCGCTCCGAGAAGAACCCGACCACGGACTGCGAGTCCTGACCGTGATCGAGTCGATCATGGAGAATCCGGCCGTGATCATCGCAGCTCAGGTCAGCAAGGCCAAGGACGCCCTGATGGCCGAGATGAAATCCAGCGGCGTCGAATACGACGAGCGCATTGAACGTCTGGCGGAGTGCGAACCTCCCCGCCCCGACAAGGAATGGCTGTACGAGTCGTTCGACCGGTTCCGGGTCCACCATCCCTGGGTCGGCAGCGCCAATGTTCGGCCGAAATCGATCGTTCGTGACCTCCACGAACAGGCGATGACGTTCACCGAGTTCGTGCAGTTCTATGGACTCAAGCGATCCGAGGGAGTCGTACTGCGCTATCTGTCCGATGTCTACAAAGCCCTCCGTCAGAACATTCCCGAGGACGACAAGACCGACGAGATCGTCGATGTGACCGAATGGATCGGCGCGGTCGTCCGCCAGGTCGACTCCAGTCTGATCGACGAATGGGAACGGCTGACCCATCCCGAGGACACGATGAACGACCCAGCCCGGGTCGAGGTCCGTCCCGACATCGATCAGATCACCGACAACACTCGCGTCTTTCGGGTCATGGTCCGCAACGAGGCGTTCCGCATGATCCAGTTGCTGGCCCGGCGTCGAACGAACGAACTCGG
>CALACD010000587.1 GCA_937890445.1 uncultured Acidimicrobiia bacterium
CGTAGTTCGAGAATCCGCCCGATACCGCGGCCCCGATCATGGCAGCACCGAGAAGAGCAGCGAAGGTGCCGGCTCCCGAGTAGTAGCGGGAGGGTGCGACTCGAAGAATCGACACGGTCCAGGCAAGCGAGATCGCTGCGACACCTGCGGCGAAACCAAACGCAACGGTGTTGATCCGCCACTTGCGGCGGCCGGGTAGCGGTCCGAGGGCGGCCATCAGGCCGAGCGCTGTGGCCAGCGCTCCTACAAGGAGCACGGGCAGTCCCAGTCCGGGACCGTTTTGATCGAAGCCTTGCGTGACCCGAACCTCGGGGTCCGAACGTAGAAGGCTGGCGATCTCGGCTGCGGCTGCCGCCTGCTCGCCCGGCGTGACGGCTTCGGTGCGTATGCGGTCGATCTCGGCCACGATCTCCGGGGTCATCACCGATTCGGTGCGTTCGTCGTAGATCCAAGAACCGATCGCGCCGCCCAGAATCAACAGGCCGCCGACCGCGACCGCAGCAGCCGAACCCCAACGAACGCCGGTGTTGGTGACCCGGAGAGGACGATACGGCGCTTGTTGGAGACGGAAGAGGCCTGCACCCAGAGCCATCGTGCTGCTGGCGACGGCCAACCAGACACCCGATCCGGGGTCCGAGGCTTCGATGAATCCGCTGGGCTGCAGCACGAGAAAGGCGACCGAGAGTGACAGCATGGTTGCAGCGCCGGCCACCGATGCTTCGGGTCCCAACGGACGCGGCCACGAGGCTCGGCCGAGGACCACGTTCGCGCTGGCGGCCACGACCAGCAATGCGGCCGTCAGCAGCAGCCAACCGAACCATGAGCCGCCGGTCGCCGACAGGCCAGTCAGCCCCTCGGTCAGGTCAGCGTCCTCGGCCCGGGCGAACGTGCTGATCGCTCCGCCCCGAGTCGACCACGGCATGCTCACCGATGCCGCCGCCAACACCGCAGCCACTATCGATGCCCCGGCGGCCCGACGTTCACCGCCGGTGATGGCGGTCATGTGGCCCTGGTCCTGGACCTCGACGAGTTGTGCTGCGTCGGCGGGAACGCCTTCGGCCAGTACCGCCTCCAGAAGGCGTTCCGGATGGCGTCGTTCCAGCCAACCACGAGTGGCGCGGGCGAACAGGCCGCCTTGGGTTCCCTCGGGCTGAGAGATGCGGTCCATGACGACGGCAACCAGATAAAGGGCCAGGCCGGAGCTTGCAGCCAGGGGAACGTTCAGGTTCTGGACGCCACGGAAGACCATTTGGCCGAGGCCACCTGCTGCCATCAAGGCGATGATGCCGACCATCGAAACCGCCATGAGCAACGTCTGGTTGAGCCCGGTGAGAATGGCGGCCCGGGCCAAGGGGAGCTGCACGTCGAGCAGCACCCGGGACTCGGGCGCCCCGTAGGCCCGGGCCGCTTCGACCACGTCCTCGGGTACCTGCCGGATGCCGAGATTGGTGAGCCGGACGATCGGGGGCAGCGCGAACACCATGGTCACCATGACGCCAGGAGCGGTGCCGATTCCGAAGAAGAAGATGACCGGCAACAGATACACGAAGGGATGGACGACCTGCATGCCATCGAGGACCGGTCGAACGATGTTCCACACGGCATCGACACGGCCCGACAAGATACCCAGAGGGATGCCGACGGCAGCACAGATGATGACCGCGGTGGCAATCATGCCGATGGTCTTCGCGGTCGGATCCCAGAAGTCGTTGCCGAGCACACCGCAGAAAGCGATGGCCAACGCGCTCATCACGCCGACTTTCAAGTTTCGGGCTCCGGTGCCGAGCATCCCGATGAACAGGACGATTGCCCACCAGGGAAGCCCCAGGAAGAACCAATCGACCACGACTGTCAAGACTGCGTCGAAGGGGGCCCGAATGATCTCGAACACGGGATCGAGGTGAATGTTGGCCCAATCG
>CALACD010000588.1 GCA_937890445.1 uncultured Acidimicrobiia bacterium
TCAGACACGTGCGGGATAGTTCCTGTGGGAGTTGACGGTGGCACCGTCGCCGGCGATGGCGTGGGCGAACTGCTCAGCTGCGACGCCGATGTCGTAGACGTCGACCGCCAGCGGCATGCCGTGGGCGGTTCGAATCATCTCGGCGGCCGCATCGGCTGACGTGCTGAACGTTGACGTGAATCCGAACACGCTGGTCGTGACATTGGCGAGCGAGTTGTGCGGGCCATGGAGTGTGACGTCGATGGCAACGGCGCGGTCGGCCTCGCCGGTCGGGCGTTCGGGCCGAAGCCCGATGGCGAGGCGGTAGCCGTGTTCCTCGCTCGCCTGCCCGATGATGGCCTCAAGTGCTCGCTGGTTGAGTTCGGGCATGGTGCCAGCCTCGAAGAATTTGCCGACGACAGTGCGGAAGTCCGGATAGCGCATGTCGATGATCCGCTCGTTGCCCGCCACGGTGGTCTGCCCAGGCTGGAGCAAGCCCGCTGCCTCGGTTGACCCGCCGCCCGCGTGATACACAAAAGCACCGACGCCGAGCGTCAGTCGGAATCCGGCCTCGACGCTGCGCCGTGACCAATCGGTTTCCTCGCAGTAGCCACGACCGAACACCGGGTCCATGACGCCAACGACACGCAGCACGGGCGTTGGGATCAGCATGGCGAATGAGATACCTGCCGGAATGTCGACGGCGCCGGTGCCGAAGGTGTTGCGAAGGGCAGCACCGACCTCGTTCGTGATCGACTGGTCTGTGAGGTGGTCGTTGGGCGCAGCGTTGGGGATCGAGTAGATCGACACGTTGGTGCTCCACGCCGTGACCGATCCGATCCGGGAGTCGGTCTGGGCGATCAGGACGAGCTGATCGACAGCCATCTCGCTATAGATCACATCGGAGTTCGAGACGATGACGTAGTCATACCCGCCGTCCAATGCGGCCAGCAGGCCGAGGTTGACGTTGCGCGGGATGCCCAAGTTGCGGGGTGAGCGATAGTACTTGTGGCCGAGTGTGCGGCACTGCCGTTCGACGTCGTCACTGAAGCCTGGTTCGGGGCTGCAGTCGTCGAGAACGAGCACGTCGATGTCGGCGACGGCCTGCGACAGAGCCGCCACTGAGGTGAGTGCCGCGGGGACGACGGCTCGGCCGTTGTACACGGTGAGTGCGAGCAGCACCCGCGGACGGATCATCCCAGCGCGCTGCGCAAACGGGTGCGGACGCTCAGTGGCAGAACACGGCGGGCAATGGCCTTGATCGGGCCAGCCATGAGCGCGCGCAGACTGTTGGCCGATGTCGGCGAGGACAGTGTGCTGAGTTCCAGCACTTGCTGGCGCAGTTGTTGGGTCTCGAGGTGGGATTCGGAGAGGCGTGCCGTGAGGTCAATGACTCGAGCATTGGCCACCTCGACGTCGATCAGCGCCTGCTCGAGCGACAAACGGTCGAGCGTCACGGTCACGGTGGCAGCGCTGGACTCGGATTCAGCGGTTGTGTCGGTCGTTTGGGTCATGGGCGTGGCTCCTCGGCGGGTCGCGCTGGCGATGGGTGTGAGGCTAATGCTCGCTGATAGACGTGAACCAGCTTCTCGGCGGCGATGTCCCAGGTGAACGCGGTTCCGGCCTCCAGCGTCGAGTTGATTGCGGCCGCTGATGCGTCGGGGTCATTGAGCAACTCGAGGATGGCGTCGGCCAGATCGGATGCGCTCCAGGACGCAGCCGTGACCGGAGGATCGGCGTGGACCTCGGCGAGGGGGCCGAAGTTGACCGACACGGTCGGCGTGCCGAATCGAGCCGCTTCGAAGGGGACGAGTCCGAAGCCCTCAGCGCTGGTGGGGTAGACGACGACGTCGGCATGGCGGAGCAGCCAGTTGCGCTCCTCCGAGGTGGCGTCGAGCAGAGCGACGACCCCATCGTCGTCGACCCCCAACGCTTGCGCTTCGGCATGTCGGGAACTGCCGAAGGGCACGTGTGCACCCACGACGACCAGCGTGCGCTCGATGCCACGGCGCTGTAGCTCTTTCCAGGCCTGCACGGCGAGATCGCGGTTCTTGTGCGCATAGTTCGAGCCGAGTACGACGAGGAAGCGACTGGCGGCGAGCTCGGGGTCGAGAAACGGGGCGGGAGGGCAGGCTGGCTCCTGACCGGTCAGATGGTCTGTTCCACACGGAACCGATCCAATTCGCGATGGGTCCACCGGCAAACGCTCGAGTGCGATTTGATCAGCCACGTCGTCGAGGAACACGGCGATTCCGTCGGCCTGGGCCATGCTCTGAGCCATGTTGGTTCGGTAGGCCAGCCACTGCTGGGGTGAGGAGTGGTACTGCCCGACGCGGTAGGCGATGAGGTCCTGCACGGTGATGACCACCCGGCGGGCAACTCGTCGCCAGAGATCCCAGGGCAACGGCCGGTCGGGTTGAAACGGGCGATGAACGATGTCGAATCGGGCGTCGTCGGGGATCGATCCGTCTGGTGTGTTCAGTGGTTCGATTTTTGGTGATGCGAATGCGGCCACGGCGTACGGCGGCACTGGGCCGGGCATCGCCACAACGATGCGGTGCACGTCTGCTCGCTTGGCGAGCGCAGCGACGAGGTTCATGAGCTGCACCTGCGTGCCGGTCTCGAGTGGGCCCATCACGCTGCCGTCGATGAGTACCTGGAGCCCGATCGCTTGGGCTCGAGCTGCACCGTGCGCGATGGCGACTGGGCTTCCAGGATCGGCGCACTGGGCGTCGAAGACGGTGGGGAAGACCGGATGGCGGTCGTGGAGCCATTCTCGGACGTCGGGCTGGCTGACTGCTGCCCCGGTGGGCTCTGCCAGATCGAAGGGCCGAGTCACGTAGGTGATCGGGTCGAGGAGGGCGAGGAACCCACGTCCGGCGCTGCGCAGACTGAACTCAGCGGTCGATACCGACAGGTCGTCGAACGGGGTGTCGACCAGCGGACCACAGGCGGTCATCGCTGCCCGCGCAATACAGACGAGCGGTCCGCCCGCCAGTGGCAGAGCGACCGGCGTGCCCAATGGCTGGCAGCTCCGGAGGCGGTCAGTGCCGCTGCGCTCGTCGAGATCCCCCTGCTGGTGGCTCGAGGGCACGTTGAGATGCGGGAAGCTGATGTATCCCGCGAAGTTGCACCACACATTGACGGTGGCGACACGCGGATCGCCCGCAATCAGGCCGAGGGCGGGACTGAACGCGTGCTCGGGGACGACCACTGGTTCATCGCACGCAACGACGGTGCACCCGAACCGGTCCGAAACCTCGTTGACGAACGCAGCCACGTGAGTTGCCGGGACAACTTCGACCCGATCATCGAAGAGGAGGTCGGCCGAATGTGCGATGTCTGGCGATCCGACGACGACGTGATCGACCCCCGCCAACAAGAGAGAGCGAACTGTTGGGGCGTGACGATGAGCGAGATCGCGAACGAAAACCGCCGCAACGAGGGAATGGTGTTGGATCATGGTTGAGCAGTCGATCGAGCTACCGTGTCGATGTGTTGGCAAGCGTACCGCCGGGTCGGACCATCCTCGGGGAGCGGGCACCGATTCAGCGAGCTGCGGCAATTGTCGGCGGCTGCGTCCTCGCAACGTTGATGATGGCGTGCGGCGCGAGCTCCCGGCCCGGGCCCGCAGACCCGAGGGCAATCACCGATGTGTCGCATGTGCTCACGATCGGCGACTCGCAAACGGTCGGGGCGTGGCTCGACGATCCGGACCGTGAGAGCTGGCCGGCCCAACTCGAAGACCTGTGGTGTCCTGGCACGACGTGTGTCACGAACATCGCCATCGGTGGACAGCCGATCGGAACCACCAGTCCCACCGGGCCGCCGCCGCTGCTCGACACGCTCGACGAGCAGTTGGCGAACATCGATGAGGCCGACACCGCCGTGGTCTTGATCGGTCAACTCGATCTGGTGTCAACAGATGACACCGACCAGATCCTC